>DAOVUE010000008.1 GCA_030632745.1 Pseudomonadota bacterium
ACTTACAGAATTTACCACTGCACAATTTGAAAATTGACCGTTCCTTTATTTCAACAATACAGACACTGGGCGATACCAATTCAATTATTACAGCCATTGTCGCCATGGCTAAAGAACTGGATATGCATATCGTTGCCGAAGGAATAGAGAACAAGATACAGGCTGATTATGTAAAAGCCCTGGGCTGTCCAACTCTTCAAGGATACTGGTGTGGTCGTCCTATGCCTACCGATCAATTGCTCACTATCGTATTACAGCAGCTTGGTGACAGCAGCTTAAAATTGGCCTGATATCATTTTATCCTGGATTATAGATTTAGGAACATGCTATTTGACTCCACCCGGTTAAAATAAGTATGATGCATATTCTTTAAGTCAATATAAGTACTTTATTATGCCTGCCAGTCAAGATGTTTCAAATGAACGCTATCGTTTAACCACTAAAGTGACCCTGGTCGGGGCTATTGTTAACCTGGTGTTAGCCGTATTCAAGATTATTATCGGTTATATCGGCCACTCCCATGCACTAATCGTAGATGGCATCCATTCTTTTTCAGATCTTCTCAGCGATGCTCTCGTAGTCATTGCGGCCAAAAAAGGCAGTCAGTCTCCTGATGAAAATCATCCCTATGGTCACGCCCGAATAGAAACAGCATTTGCTGCAGTACTGGGCGGCATATTAATTACTGTCGGTATAGGTATTGTTATCGATGCACTGGGGAAATTAACCAGTGGAGACATCACCACTCCTGCAGGCATGACTGTGTGGGTAGCATTACTTTCAATACTATCCAAAGAAGCTTTATATCATTACACTCTGATTTATGCCAAACGCCTGAATTCATCCATATTAAAAGCCAATGCCTGGCATCATCGTAGTGATGCAATTTCTTCCATTGTCGTCTTAATTGGTATTCTCGGCAGTATATTAGGTGTCCCCTATCTGGATGCAGCTGCTGCTGTCATTGTATCAATGATGATCAGTAAAATTGGCTGGGATATCGCAAAAGAAAGTGTTGAACAGCTGGTTGATAAGGGGCTGGATCCCAAAAAAGTTCAGTCCATCCGTAATCATATAGCAGAAATTCCAGGTGTTTCTCAAATGCACATGCTGCGCAGCCGCCAAATGGGTGCAGAAGCTCTATTAGATGTCCATATTGAAGTATCACCCCAGCTCAGTGTTTCAGAAGGACATCGGATCAGCGATGAGGTCAGTGCACAATTAACCCGTTCATTTCCGGATATTGCTCAGGTCCTGGTACATATTGATCCGGAAAATGATGAAGCCCATTCGAGCTGCTCGCATTTACCCTTAAGAAAAGAAATTCTGCTTGATTTGGAGCAGTGCTGGGCTGACCTTGAACAGGCAAAAAAGATTGAAGAAGTGACACTGCATTATCTTAATGGTAAGGTAAGTGTCCAGATTATTATGCCGCTGTCAATTTTATCAACAATCGACGATCCGGCATACCTGGCAAAATCTTTTCTCAGCCCGGCAGATAATTTAGGTTATATTGAAAATATAGAACTACTATACCATTAATGCACCAATTTGATGCTGAAAAAAAATAACGCACCTTTATTGTGCATAATTGTTACCTAATAGCACCTGGAGACAAAAATGACTGATGTTTTAAAAATGATCGAAGAAAACGGCGTAAAGTTTGTTGATTTCCGTTTCACTGATACACATGGTAAAGAACAACATGTTTCTGTACCGGCCAAAACGGTTGAAGACAGTACATTCGAAGAGGGTAAGATGTTTGATGGTTCTTCAATTTCCGGCTGGAAAGGTATTAATGATTCCGATATGATTTTAATGCCTGATCCTACCACAGCAGTTCTGGATCCATTTACGGATGAACCGACCATTATCATCACCTGTGATATTGTCGAACCCACCACCATGCAGGGGTATGAACGGGATCCCCGCTCTGTTGCTAAACGTGCTATAGAGCATCTAAAATCAACCGGCATTGGAGATGAAGCTTATTTTGGTCCTGAGCCTGAATTCTTTATTCTCGATGATGTGCGCTGGGGTTCTGATATGAGCGGATCTTTTGTCAAGGTTGATGCAGAAGAGTCTGACTGGAACTCAGATAAAGTCTATGCTGACGGTAATATGGGGCATCGTCCCGGTGTTAAAGGCGGTTATTTCCCGGTACCTCCGGTTGATTCACTGCATGATATTCGTGCCCAGATGTGTTTGACTTTAGAAGAAATGGGTCAGGAAGTTGAAGTGCATCATCACGAAGTAGCCACTGCAGGTCAATGTGAAATTGGTGTCAAGTTCAACTCTTTAATCCGTAAAGCAGATGAAGTTCAGCAGATGAAATATGTGATACATAATGTTTCTCATGCTTATGGTAAAACAGCTACCTTCATGCCTAAACCCATTGTAGGAGATAATGGTTCCGGTATGCATGTTCACCAGTCTATCTTCAAAAATGGTGATAATTTATTTTCCGGTGAGGGTTATGCAGGATTATCTGAAACTGCTTTATTCTATATCGGTGGTATTATCAAACACGCACGCTCTCTAAATGCCTTCACAAACTCATCGACTAATAGCTACAAGCGTTTAGTTCCCGGCTTTGAAGCACCTGTGATGCTGGCTTATTCCGCCCGTAACCGTTCTGCATCTATTCGTATTCCCTATGAGTCAAATCCTAAGGGACGCCGCGTTGAAGTTCGTTTTCCTGATCCAACCGCTAACCCGTATCTGGCCTTCTCTGCTATGCTGATGGCCGGCCTTGATGGAATTCAGAACAAAATTCATCCCGGTGATGCCATGGACAAGGATTTGTATGACCTTCCTGCCGAAGAAGCGGCTGAAATCCCAACCGTAGCCAGTTCTCTGGATCAGGCATTAGAAGCATTACAGGCTGATCATGAATACCTTACTGCTGGTGGTGTATTTACAGACGACATGATTCAGGCTTTTATTGATCTGAAGATGGAAGAAGTCACCCGTTTACGTATGACAACTCATCCTGTTGAGTTTGATATGTACTATAGCTGCTGATTTTGTGGAAGCAAAAAGTCTGAGAGACGTCGCATGCAACGTCTCTACTGCACCCCAAGGGCACTTCCTTCGGGTGCACTAAAAAAGTGCCTTATGCTATCTATAAAATACTGCAGCTGAATTATGCACAGAATTATATTGTTTTAAAGTAAATAAAAACAAACAATTAAGCTAATCTCCCACTTTTTTTATCAATATGGTTTAATTATTGCTAGTCTTCTGTTCTGTACCCTATTAAACTTCAGGACTACATCAATTATCTAAACTATACCTAAATGAACAGCAAAGACAAACAACAACATAAACTGGCTTTTCAGGCAGAAAATATATTAGATAATCTGAATACTGCTGTGATTTTGCTGGACAAAGACTTATCCGTATTATGCATTAACCCGGCAGCGGAAATCTTACTGGGTATCAGCTCAAAAAAAGTCACCTCTAAATCTATTGACCAAATACTTATCAGTGATAATAAAATAATAGAGTCGATTTACAATGTCCTGTTAACCCATCATCCTTTTACGCGTAGAGAAAAATTAATTCAATTACATGATCATGAAATAATAGTGGATTTAACTGTGCAATCCATTCAATCCATGCATCAGGAAACACTTTTATTAATTGAGCTCAATCAACTGGATCGACATCTACATATTTCACGGGAAGAAAATCTTCTCGCTCAACATGAAACCGTGCGTGCACTTTTACGCAGCATGGCTCATGAAGTCAAAAATCCTTTAGGTGGAATCAGGGGTGCAGCACAGCTGTTAGAACGAGAGCTGCAGCTAGATAAGGAGCTTCGGCTAGATAAAGAGCTTCAGCCGGGTAAAGAGCTGGAACAAATACTCGATCGGTCTGATTTAACAGAATATACCCAGGTCATTATTGATGAAGCTGATCGTCTTAAAAATTTAGTTAATCGAATGCTGGGACCTAATGCTCCCCCTAATCGCACCATGGTCAATATTCATTCCGTCACAGAACGGGTCCGCAGCTTGCTTAAAGCAGATAAAAGCCGCGATGTGAAAATATTTTTTGATTATGATACCAGCATTCCCGAAGTAGAGTTTGATCCGGAGCATTTAATACAGGCGGTATTAAATATCGTGCGTAATGCCGCTCAGGCACTGTCAGAACAGGAACCTTTGTCTGCTGACGGCTCTTTACCCGCTGACGGCTCTTTACCCGCTGATGGCTCTTCTCTCGCTGATGGCTCTGCAGCACATGAGCAGGATAAAAAAATTATTATTAAAACAAGAGTATTAAGGCATTTTAATATTGGCGGAAAACGTCATAAGTTAGTTGCAAAAATGGATATTATTGATAATGGTCCCGGTATCTCAAAAAAAATGCAGGAACGGATTTTTATGCCCTTAATCACCGGACGGGCAGAAGGAACAGGACTCGGCTTATCAATCGCGCAATCCTTAATCAGTCAAAATGGCGGTCTGATTGAATGTCATAGCAAGCCTGGAAAAACCGTATTTACTTTATTGCTCCCCATCAGCCCGTCATCTTCTATGAGTCATAATAATAGTCGCAATAATAACAATTGGAATGCATAATGAGCACACAGAATGGTGTTATACAAGAAGTTGTCTGGGTCATAGATGATGACCGATCTATCCGCTGGGTCCTGGAAAAGGCATTTAAACAAACCGATATTCTGGTTGAAACTTTTGAAAATGCAGAAAGCGTTCTCACTGCATTAACAAAATCACAGCCCGACACCATAGTGACCGATATTCGTATGCCCGGTATGGACGGCTTTGGTTTGCTGGAAAAGCTGCAAAATAATTATAAAGATATTCCTGTCATTATTATGACCGCTCATTCTGATCTGGACAGTGCCGTATCAGCCTACGAGGGGGGAGCATTTGAATATTTACCCAAGCCCTTTGATGTTGATGATGCCGTTGAACTGGTACAAAGAGCACTCAATCTGAGAAAATCTAAAAAAGTCCGCATAACTGAAATTATCCCGGCACAGGATACCCCTGAAATTATTGGTGAAGCCGCCTCTATGCAGGAGGTTTTTCGTGCCATTGGACGCCTGTCCCGATCTAACATAACCGTGATGATCAACGGACAATCCGGCACTGGAAAAGAATTAGTTGCACAAGCACTGCACCGTCATAGTCCTCGTTCAAATAAAACCTTTATTGCTTTAAATACCGCTGCAATTCCAAAAGACTTACTGGAATCAGAGTTATTTGGCCATGAGCGTGGAGCCTTTACCGGAGCACAATCACAACGTGTGGGACGTTTTGAGCAGGCCGATGGCGGAACCTTATTTCTTGATGAAATCGGGGATATGCCAGCAGAATTACAAACCCGTCTGTTAAGAGTTTTATCTGATGGTGAATTTTATCGTGTAGGCGGCCGTGCTCCCGTCAAAGTCGATGTACGCATCATTGCGGCAACGCATCAGGATTTAGAAAAACGGGTACAGGAAGGTTTGTTTCGTGAAGATTTATTTCACCGTCTTAACGTCATACGCATTCATATTCCACCACTAAGCGAACGACAGGAGGATATTCCTCTATTGGCTGAATATTTTCTTAATCGTGCTGCACAGGAACTAAACGTAGAAAAGAAAACACTCGATGCTGAAAGCAAAGTCTTTTTAACACAGCAGGCCTGGCCGGGAAATGTTCGACAGCTGGAAAATACCTGTCGCTGGCTGACCGTTATGTCTCCGGCACAAATCGTACATATTGAAGATATGCCGCCCGAATTACAAAATACATCCCGGCAGGAAATGACTCACAATTCCCTATCACGGAATAAATGGCAGAGTGCCTTAAAAATATGGCTCAACGCTCAATTATCATCAGGAGCTGAAAATGTCCTCGCCGGTATTGCACCTGATATAGAACGCATATTAATTGATGCAGCACTTAAACATACCGGTGGCCGTAAACAGGAAGCAGCCCGTTTGTTAGGCTGGGGAAGAAACACACTGACAAGAAAAATTAAAGAACTGGAAATTGTGTCATAAATTCTATTCACATCGCCGTACCCCGGGCGCTTCCTTTGGCGCACACCCCAGGGGCACTTCGTAGATGCACGTCTTTTCTATACCTTTTCCTGAGATAATTTGGTATTTTTTACACGCAATTCAGACAATAAAGCGTCCATGCCTTTTTGCTTAATAATCTGCTTAAACGATGAACGATAGGAAGTCACTAAACTAATCCCTTCTATAGAAACATCATAAACCTGCCATTTACCGGCTTTATTATGATACATTTCATAATTAACCTTAATGGGTTCGCCGCCTTTGAGCGGATGTACCAGAGAGCGGATGGTGGCATATTTACTATCCAGTTTTCCGCGAAAAGGTCTGAAGCTGATAAGATCTTCCTGCAGGTCATTTTCAGACAAATATTGGATTAGACCTTTGGAATAAAACTTAATCACCAGTTCTTTAAACTCTTTAATGAATTCGTGCTTCTGATGTGTACTTGCCGCTTTCCAGTTTGAACCTAGAACCCAACGCGACATCAGCTTAAAATTAATTTTCGGCACCAGAGAACCACGAATCAAATCATGAGCTATTTGAGGATCTTTGCGAATAGCATCCGTTTCCATCATAAAAGCTTTAATCATTGTCTTAGAAGTCTCTTCCATTAGCCTTTGCGGTTCAGGAGTAGAATCTGCATAGCTGCTAGTGAGAAGGAATAAGACAATTAATAGTGCTTGAATGCTAACTTGAGTGATAAATAGTGTTCGTGTATAAAAATAAATCACTTGACTCTCCAGGTAAATAAAAAATATTATTAGAAGAAAACTCCTATCAAACATGAGTAGCCTTGAGCGAAAAAAAAGCTGCCTCTGTCTTATTTGCAATTTGTGCATGTTTGCAAAGCGACAGCGGCAAACAATATTCGCTGACGGCTCCTAAGGGTTTCCACCTACATTCTACCAGAACCCCCTATTTTCTAACAAATAGAACACATAAACAAGGAAAATAAGTTATAATTATTGATTGTTTCAACATTAATCCATTCTATCTGCCTCAATAGCCATGACAAAAACTGTGATCAATACCAATACAATAAAAGCCAAGCCTGAATTATTACTTCCTGCAGGTACTTTAAGAAATATGCGTTATGCATTTGCTTATGGTGCAGATGCAGTCTATGCCGGACAACCACGCTATAGTTTACGAGCCAGAAATAATGATTTCAGCTATGAAAATATAAAAATCGGTATTGATGAGGCTCATGAGCAGAATAAAAAATTTTTTCTTGCCTCCAATGTAATTCCCCATAATTCCAAGATTAAAACTTATATGGATGATATTGCACCGGTTATAGAACTAAAACCGGATGCTCTGATTATGGCCGATCCGGGTTTGATCATGATGGTTAAAGAACGCTGGCCGGATAGCTGTATTCATTTGTCAGTTCAGGCCAACACAGTCAACTACGCAGCCGTTAAATTCTGGCAGTCCATAGGAATTAAACGGGTCATTTTATCACGTGAACTCTCTCTGGATGAAATTGAAGAAATTCGCCAGCAATGTCCTGACATTGAACTCGAAGTATTTGTTCACGGGGCCTTATGCATTGCCTATTCAGGACGCTGCCTGCTATCCGGTTATTTTAATCATCGCGATCCAAACCAGGGAACCTGTACCAATGCCTGCCGCTGGGAATATAAAGTACACGATGCTATAGAAGATGTCAGCGGAGATATTAAAATAGCTCAGCCCCCCATTACTGATTTTGATCCCTTCTCTGCAATGAATTCAGCGGAAGCTTTTCCTGACAATAGTCACGTAAAACGTCACCCTGATGCCGATAAAGTCTATCTGATTGAAGAAAGTGAACGTCCTGGTGAATATATGCCTATCATTGAAGATGAAAACGGCACTTATATTATGAATTCTAAAGATTTACGAGCCCTGGAGCATGTCGAACGTTTATCCAAAATCGGCATAGACTCACTCAAAATTGAAGGACGTACCAAGTCACATTATTATGCTGCACGTACTGCTCAGGTCTATCGCCAGGCCATTGATGCCATTGCCCGTGGTGAAGCATTTGATAACGGACTTTATGCTGACTTAAACAATCTGGCCAATCGCGGCTATACCGATGGATTTTATCAGCGCCACCATACTCATGAATACCAGAATTATCTGGATAATCACTCCAGCAGTAAGAATCAGCAGTTTGTGGGTGAGGTTATAGAATATAATGAGAACGATAAAACGGCTGTCATCAATGTAAAAAATCGTTTCTCTGTAGGCGATACCCTGGAATTAATTTTACCGCAAGGCAATCATACCTTTACTCTGCAATCAATTCTGAGCCAAAAGGGTGAAGCAATGGACGTCGCTCCGGGCAGCGGCCATATTGTTAGCATACCTGTTCCATATAAAGTAGATAAATTGAGTTTGATTGCACGTAATTTCTAACTTTTTAGCTCTAAAAAAACAATCTGCTGAATTTTCTAATATAATTAATTAACTGAGAGAGGCGTAAAATCAGCGTTTTCGGTCATACCTAGGGTAAACACTAACTTATATAATTTGAAATAAACTTATAAAATTAGTTTATTTTAACAATGGCAAATAGTCTATATCAGCTATTTTATATGCTCCGATAAAATAGCTGATTATTAACTCTGGAGCGGGATTAAATAATGAGAAATTTTGTAAAATTAGCAGCCGTTATGCTGATGGTTGGAATCGTTTCCGGTTGTTCCTTCAAACCTATGATGCTGCAAGAACGTGTCAGCCCCTATGATGTAGAGACTACCATAGAAAAGATTCAAAGCAATGCGGTCAAGGTCGGCTGGGTTTCACCTGGCGTCAAAAATATGAATAAAGCCGTTACAAAACATGGCGGTCAGCCTATCGGCGGCAAAGTCCGTATCGTTGAATTATGCAATGCAGAACATGCCAGCAAAATCTTATCAGATGACGATGGTCGATATGCAGCATTGTTTATGCCCTGCTCAATTGGTGTGTACACAAAAAGTGATGGCAAAACCTATGTTTCTAATGTTAAGGCAAAAGTTGTGGGAGACATGATGGGAGGAGTTGTCTCTGATGTTATGGTTGATGTTAATGCTGATCAAAATAAAATATTAGAATTTCTCGATGATTAAGCTGTAATACACAAGTGTCATATTTGCCCTGACTCTTCATTTCAAACTGAATAACACTGCAAATTTAACTGAGTTATTCAGCTTGAACCTCAGGGCAAGTAATATTGCCTATAATTTAATGTTTAGGAATGTCAAAAACAGTAATCTATAGGCGAATACCGTTAGTAAATCCTAAAGCCGCCCTCTACAAAAAATCAGCACCTTCAAGAATTATAATTTCAATATCACCCCTTTACACTGACCAAAGCAATAAAATAACAACCATTACAGAATATTTTCCTACTGTTGCCGGGAAGGTTAATGAAGGCTTTAAAAAATTTATCTCTCACTTTTATCAGATTTAGGGTAAAATCAAGCATTGTTTTTTTATTAGAATTTTGTTTTATGCACTTTTTGTCTATCTTTTTGTTAGAACACAAGAAGCGGAGATCATTTTGAATACTTCAACCGTTTACCCCTTTACCCGTAAACGCCGTATGCGTCGTGACGAATTTTCCAGACGTTTAATGCGTGAATCCAGTTTAAGAGTGGATGATTTAATCTACCCCATGTTTGTTTTAGAAGGTAAAGGCCAGCGTGAAAGCATTGCCTCTATGCCGGGCGTTGAACGAGTCAGTATTGATCAATTATTAATTGAAGCAAAAGAACTGGTTTCACTAGGAGTACCCGCTATAGCATTATTTCCTGTCACCCCTCAAAGTGCCAAATCACTTGACGCCAGAGAAGCGTATAACCCTGATGGTCTGGCTCAAAGAGCTGTTAAAGCTGTGAAAGATGCTTATCCTGATTTAGGAGTAATTACTGATGTCGCACTGGATCCCTTTACTTCTCATGGTCAGGATGGACTTATTGATGACAGCGGCTATGTCTTAAATGATGAAACCGTTGAGGTATTAATACAACAGGCTCTATCTCATGCTCAGGCCGGTGCTGATGTCGTTGCACCTTCAGATATGATGGATGGCCGTATTGGTGAAATACGCGAAGCCCTGGAAGAAAACAATTATATTTATACCAAAATTCTTTCTTATTCAGCAAAATATGCATCAAGTTTTTATGGTCCTTTTCGTGACGCAGTGGGTTCTGCAGCCAATTTAGGTAAGGCAGATAAAACTACTTATCAAATGGATCCCGCTAATAGTAATGAAGCTCTTCTGGAAGTCGCCATGGATATTGAAGAAGGGGCAGATATGGTCATGGTCAAGCCCGGCATGCCCTATCTGGATATTGTCCGACGCGTGAAACAGGAGTTCGGTGTTCCTACTTATGCCTATCAGGTCAGTGGTGAATATGCCATGCTCATGGCAGCTATACAAAATGGCTGGCTGGATGAAAGAAAAGTGATTATGGAATCACTACTATGCTTCAAACGTGCCGGAGCTGACGGCATTTTGACTTATTTCGGCAAACAGGCAGCACGTTGGTTGAATGAGTGAATGAGTGGATGATGAGTGGATGATGAGTGGATGATGAGTGAAAGAGTTAATGAGTGAAAGAGTAGATGTGTAAAAGAGTGAAAGAGTAAATGACTAACAGGCTATAAAACATGCATATAATTTTTAATTTTATTTATTTTTTAGTGTTCCTGGTCCTTGCCTTTAGTGCAATGTTTCTAGGGGGTGTATCCGGTGTTACCGGAACATTCTATCTCATGAGTGAGCCGGGTGATATGCGCCAGAACTTAACCCTGGCCATTGTGCTATTAAGTGCCGTCTGG
>DAOVUE010000154.1 GCA_030632745.1 Pseudomonadota bacterium
TTAAAAGTATTTTATAGTGTCATAAAACGCAATGACCGCCACCTTAAATTTGTCTTTATTACCGGGGTCTCTAAATTTTCTAAAACGAACTTATTCACTGGACTGAACAATCTTACTGATATCACCATATTAGCGGATTATGCAGCCATTTGTGGTTATACCCACTATGATATTCAAACGACCTTTAAAGATCATCTACGGGATGTTGATCTGGATAAACTCAAGCAATGGTACAATGGTTATGATTATCTGGGTGGGGAGGAAAATCGGGTTTATAACCCTTATGATATTCTGCTTTTTATTAATAGTCATTGCGAATATAAAAATTACTGGTGGAGTACCGGCAACTCCAGCTTTTTAATTAAAAAACTTCAGGAGCAAAATTACTATATTCCTGATCTGGAAAATATTGTTGTCAGTCAGGAAATTCTGGATACCTTTGATGTGGATTGCATTGATCTGGTGGCCTTACTCTGGCAGACCGGTTATCTGACTTTTGCTAAAAAAATAATAAAACGGGATAAAACCTTCTATCAACTTAGAGTGCCTAATAAAGAGATTCAGTCATCACTCAATGAGTTGTTTATTCGTTATCTGACACAACACACAACTGATGCTATCAAGTATCAGGATCACATCTACGATGATATTAGCGGAAACATTGAGCAACTGAAAACCACTCTGACTTCATTATTTGCATCCATACCATACAACAACTACGCCAATAATATTATTGCCCACTATGAAGGCTATTATGCTTCAGTGGTCTATACTTATCTGACCTCTTTAGGTTATACCTGCATCGCTGAAGATGTGACTCAAAGAGGCCGCATTGATTTAACCATCAAGTTGCCTGAGCGTATTATTATCATCGAATTTAAAGTTGATACAAAAGAACAGGCTTTGGCTCAAATCAAAGAAAAAAAATACTACGAAAAATATCTTATCGAAGCAAAAACTAATCATCAGGAAATTTTTATTATTGGTATTTGTTTTGCCAGCAAAGAGAAAAATATTACCGAATTTGACTGGGAAAAGTTGGCCACTTAGAGTTGTTCTTTCTTAGCTTGGAGGCTTACTCATGAGAATAAAAAAACATCTCAATTTTACCACATTAAGAAAAAGTATTTCGGATACCGTAAGAACCTGCAACAATTCTAAATGCGAATATTCTGATTCAGTTTATCCATATTAACAATGCCTTGATGTTTTATATTTGATAGAATACCCGCTATGAATTTATCGGACTTTTATTTTGATTTACCAGAAGAGCTTATTGCTCAGTATCCATTAACTAATAGAACAGACAGTCGCTTGCTTTGTCTGGATGGAGAGAGCGGGGCGTTAGTTGATCGGGTTTTTACTTCCCTGCCTGAATTGCTCAATGCAGGGGATTTACTGGTTTTCAATAACACTCAGGTTATACCTGCACGTTTATATGGGTACAAAAGTACCGGTGGTAAGCTGGAGGTTTTAGTAGAAAGAGTGTTGGATGATGAATCCTTTCTGGCTCAGATAAAAGCCAGTAAAGCGCCAAAAGAGGGGAGTGTTTTAACTCTAGGTACGGACAAGGGAGAGGGTTTTCGAGTAACAATGACGGCACGTCAGGAGGATTTGTTTCATTTGAAACTATTTGACTATGACTCACAAAGCGACTCACAAAGCGGACCTCAACACTCTCAGCACTCTCAACAAAAGAGCAGGCAGACTATTTTTTCACTATTAGAAGCCTTTGGCCATATTCCTTTGCCGCCTTATGTAGAACGTGAAGATGATGAAAGTGATTTACAACGTTATCAGACCGTCTATGCAAAGGAAAAAGGTGCAGTGGCCGCACCCACTGCAGGCCTGCATTTTGATCAAAACTTATTAGATATTATTAATAAAAAGGGTGTTGATATTGCCTGGGTGACATTGCATGTTGGAGCAGGAACCTTTCAACCGGTGAGAGTGGATAATATTCTTGAACATAATATGCATTCTGAATATGTGGATGTAGGTGCTGAAACTATAGAAAAAATCAGGCAAACCCATGCGCGTGGAAATCGGGTTATAGCGGTAGGAACAACAGCGATGAGAAGCCTTGAAAGTGCGGCGACTTTCGGTGACCAGCCGGGATTAATAGAAGAATATCATGCAGATACAGATATTTTTATTTATCCGGGCTATGAATTTAAAATAGTCGATGCCATGGTCACTAATTTTCACCTGCCGGAAAGTACTTTAATTATGTTGATCAGTGCCTTTGCGGGTTTAGAGCATGTGAAAAAGGCCTACCAGCATGCCATTGATGAGCGGTACCGCTTTTTTAGTTATGGTGATGCTATGTTTATTACTCCTGAAAGGTTAAAAGTTACACCATGAAATTTAATTTAATCAATACTGACGGACCTGCACGCAGAGGAGAAATCAGTTTTCCGCGCGGCACTATTCAAACCCCGGCTTTTATGCCGGTGGGTACTGCGGCAACGGTTAAATCTATGACACCCGAAGAAGTTGAATCCATTGGTGCAGAGATTATTCTCGGCAATACCTTTCATTTAATGCTTAGACCGGGAATGGAAGTGATTGAAGCGCATAAGGGCTTACATAATTTTATGCACTGGAATAAGCCTATTTTAACGGATTCAGGTGGTTTTCAGGTGTTTAGCCTGGGTGCGCTGCGTAAAATTACCGAAAAGGGGGTGACTTTCTCCTCCCCGGTCGATGGCAGGAAAGTGTTTATGGGGCCGGAAGAATCGATGCAGGTGCAGCATACTCTGGGCTCAGATATCGTGATGATTTTTGATGAATGTACCCCTTATCCTGCTACGCATGAAGAAGCTCAAACTTCAATGGAACTCTCCCTGCGCTGGGCAAAACGATCCAGGGAATCTTTTGATAAACTGTCTGCGGAGTCAGAGGACAGTGCAGCACTATTCGGCATTATACAGGGAGGCATGTATACGGACTTGCGGGACGTTTCTCTGCAGGGTTTAGCGGATATCGGCTTTGATGGTTATGCCATCGGCGGTTTATCGGTAGGTGAACCAAAAGCGGAGATGATTAAAATACTGGATTATACGACACCGAAAATGCCGCAGGATAAGCCTCGTTACCTGATGGGCGTGGGACGTCCTGAAGATCTGGTTGAATCAGTAAAACGCGGCATTGATATGTTTGATTGTGTGATGCCTACCCGTAATGCCCGCAATGGGCATTTATTTACGCATCAGGGTGTGGTTAAAATTCGCAATCAGAAACACCAGTTTGATACCCGTCCGCTGGATGAAGGCTGTCACTGCTACACCTGTCAGAATTATTCACGTTCTTATTTGCGTCATCTGGATAAAACCAATGAAATGCTGGGCTCCCGGCTCAATACCTTACATAACCTGTATTATTATCAGGAGTTAATGCAGGGGATTAGAAAATCGATTGAAAATCAGCAGTTTGATGAATTTGCAACAGAGTTTTATGATAAAAGACGTTCAGGCTGAATAAATAATACTAACTACTGACACAACGCACTTGAAATTATGGCATAATAGCGCCACTTTTATTTTTGAACTGTATTTCGATCTATTCACTTCACTGGGAATAGAAATTCGTAATAAAACTGAACATATTATACAAAAAGGATAAAAAATGAGTTTTTTTATTGAAGCTTCTCTTGCTGAGGGCGGAGCTAAGGCACCTGATATTATTTCACAATTAATGGTTTTTGGTGGTATTTTTCTAATTTTCTATTTATTGTTTATTCGCCCGCAAAATAAAAAAATGAAAGAACATCAGGCCATGGTAGAAACTCTGGCAAAGGGTGATGAAGTGGTTACTAATGGTGGTGTTTTAGGCAAGGTTGTAGGGCTGCATGATGGTTTTGTTACTATCGAGGTTTCTCCTGATATGAATATTAATATACAACGTTCAGCAGTAGCAGCTATTCAGCCAAAAGGTACTATCAAGGGTATTAAAAACTAATCATCGTGTCAACGGCACTTTGGTTTGTTTAACCTGGTTTGTTTAACCTGGTTTGTTGAACCTGGTTTGTTGAACCTGGCTTTCTACACACTGCTTTACTGAACGCTTACTTAAATAAGAAAGAAAAATATGCTTAATCATTATCCTCTCTGGAAATATCTTCTGATTCTTCTCATTATTGTAACGAGTGCATTTTATGCTCTGCCCAATATTTATGGTGAAGATCCTGCTTTACAGGTTGCTGCTTCGGCTCGAGGCGTTGTAATTGATGAACAAACGCTCAATAGGGTGGTGAAAACCTTTGAAAAAGAGGGCGTGCATTATCGCAGTGCAAAATTATCTGAAAAAGGTTTGTTTTTTCGTTTTGAAAATGAAGAAGTACAACTAAAAGCCAAAAAGGTAGCTGAAACAGAGTTAGGTGATGATTATGCGGTAGCACTTAATTTAGCACCGGCAACCCCTCAATGGCTACGCTCTATGAATGCTGAACCTATGTATCTGGGGCTGGATTTACGTGGTGGTGTCTACTTCCTGATGCAGGTTGATATGGAAGCTGCTATGGCCAAATCAATTACTACTTTTGTGAATGATTCACGTACTATTTTACGTAAAGCCAAGGTGCGTTATCTGGGCAGTAAAAAAGAAGCCGATAATATTGTTGTGCGTTTTAAAACAGCAGAATTACGGGACAAGGGACTGGAAATTCTTGAACGTGAAATGAGCGATGTGAGTTTTAAAGAAAAAGAAGAGGGTAAAACTTTCCTATTACGTGGTAGTCTGAGCGACACCACGGTGAAAGAATTAAAACTATTTGCTTTGAAACAAAACATTACTACTTTAAGAAAGCGTATTGATGAAAAATTTCATGGTTTAGTTGAACCTATTATCCAGCAGCAGGGTGAAGATCGGATTGTGATTCAATTGCCCGGTATCCAGGATACGGCCGGAGCAAAAGACATTCTGGGTGCTACAGCAACGCTTGAGTATCGGGCAGTTGATGAAGAGCATACCGTGGAACAGGCATTAAATGGCCGTGTTCCTGTAGGATCAAGAATTTATTATACCCGGGAAAGAAGAGAAGGCAGTCGGATTATTCCTTCTGTACCGGTATTATTGAAAAAGCGTGTTATTACCACGGGTGAACATGTGACCAATGCACAGGCTGGAATTGATCCGGATACAGGCGGTGCAAAGGTCAGTGTGTCTCTGGATGGCTATGGCGGAAAACGTATGGGGGCGTTTACCAAGCACAATGTAGGTAACCGCATGGCGGTGGTTTATCTGGAA
>DAOVUE010000338.1 GCA_030632745.1 Pseudomonadota bacterium
ACAACAAAGCTTTGTACAGGGACACTGCATTGTTCTGCTATTGACTTAATGACGGCACCGGTTTCAGAATTAGAGGCATAACGCTGATTTGCATTCACTTTGATTACAGGACCCTGATTCATTAATGGTCCATGGTTAGCATCATGTTTAGCAGAAAAATTAGGGTGAACCGCATGAGCATTATCTGCGGACACCATCATAGAACGATCGATCATACGCGTAAGTGCCTCAGCTGAACCCGCCAGACGTTCTAAAACGGATTTAAGAAAAGAGCCCTGTGCTCCTGTAGTAGAACTGCTGCCCACCTCTTCATGATCATTACACACTAATAAGCTGCTGATTTTATTATCTGCACAGATTAGAGCTTGTGTTCCTACAAAACAACTGAGCAGATTATCCAGACGACTGCCGGCAATAAAATCCTCATTAATGCCTACATAGGCTGTTTTTTGTGTGTCATAAAAACTCAATTCAAAGTCCAGGATAGTATTATTATCTGCAATACTATCCATGTCATCATATTGAGTCTTTAACTGTCTGCAGAGTATTTTATGCAAATGAGAAGTCTTTTGAAAAGAGCCTGTGAGTATCTTTCCTGCTGCCTGATTAGAATTGACTTCTAAATCTTCTTTATCCAGCATCATCAGCACAGGAGGCAAATCAGTTTGTGGATTAATACTACGATTTTTATTAGCTTCTCTATCAAGATGAATTGCCAGGCTGGGTATGCTGGCAATGGGTTTTTTAAAATCAATCAAACAGCTGATCAGATTGTGGTGCTGATCCTGATAAATTATCTTTCCAGCAAGAGATAAATCACGATCAAACCAGGGATTCAGCAAGGCCCCGCCATAAACTTCTACACCCAGCTGCAGATAGGATTGTGACACTATTTCCGCATTGGGTTTTAGCTTCAAACAAGGACTGTCAGTATGAGCCCCTAATAATCGAATCCCGGATGCAATAATATCTTCCCTGCCATAAACAAAAGCAATTAAAGCTGAACCATTACGAGTCACATAATATTTTTGACCCGCTTCTAATGACCAGGCTGCTGATTCATACAGACATTTGAATCCTTTATCCTGCAAGAATTTAATCTGATTCTTAACCACATGAAAGGGTGTGGGCGAAGCATCGAGAAAGTTAAATAACTGCTGATTAAAATCCGTTAAAGTCATCATTATGAGGAACCGTCCTTTAACCTAAATAACTCAGTTGGATCGTAGCGTGAATGACTAAGGTGCTGTAGATTAAGGGTTTTACTGGTTATTTTGGATTTATTCATAGTCACTCTATGGGTGAATTCAAAATAGTTAGAAAATCCTTAAGATGCAGTGGCTTAGGCATTCAAAGTAGATTTAACTGAGTTATTTAGGTTTAATGCAGCATCACAGTCTTTAATCAATTGATGTCCCTGATAAATAAACCCCGTATAGATTTGTACCAGTTCAGCACCTGCAGCAATTTTGGCTTGTGCATCTGCAGCTGAAAAAATACCACCTGCAGCAATAATCGGGATTTTTCCCTCTAAGTAGTGTGATAAAACAGTCACTACATGTGTGGATTGCTGAGCAACAGGAACTCCACTGAGGCCGCCCTGCTCTTCTGCATGGGCCAGGCCTTTCACATTATCACGTGAAATAGTGGTGTTGGTTGCAATCACTGCATCCATTTCTTTTTCTAATAAAAGTTGTGCAATTAATTTTATATCATCATCATCCATATCCGGTGCTATCTTTACTGCTAATGGAACATATTTACCGTGATTTTTTGTCAGCAGCTGCTGCTCAGCTTTTAGTTGTGCCAATAAATTTTTTAATTCATCGCCAAATTGAAGAGTCCTTAAGCCCGGCGTATTAGGTGATGAGATATTAATAGTAATATAATCTGCCAATGAGTAAACCTGCTGCAGACAGAGTTTGTAATCATCTGCTGCATTTTCCACCGGCGTAGCAACGTTTTTTCCAATATTAATACCAATAATAATATTCTTATCAGCTTTTTTAACCTGTTCAACCAGGTGTGCAACGCCCTTATTATTAAACCCCATACGATTAATAATGCCTTGAGCCTCGGGAAGTCGAAACAAGCGTGGTTTTGGATTACCGGGCTGGGGTCTGGGTGTTATGGTTCCAATTTCAATAAAACCGAAGCCCACAGCAGACAAAGCATTAATATAATCACCATTTTTGTCCAGACCGGCAGCCAGACCTACTGAATTGGTAAAATTAATTCCCATGACTTTTTTAGGAGCAATAACGGGTTTTCCAAAGAACAAGCGGGAAAGTTTAAGATCATAAACTAATTTTATAGCCTTCAAACCAATTGAGTGTGCTTTTTCAGCATCCATACTAAAGAAAAATCGGCGCATTACAGGATAGATAATAGACATGGAAGGTATTCCAAAGGTTAAGACATGACATGATAAAATAACAGAACGGGGTATACCATTAGAACTAATAATTGAATTCTGAAGTTTAAGGCCATTTAATTCTGGCCTCTAATTTTTGAGCACTAATAGACTTTTATTGTGATAAAAACAAATAAATTCCGCTTGCTGCACCCAGTACTGCAATAGCTAGATTCATAAATAAAATTTTTCTGGTTTTACCAGTACGTTCCTGTTTCATATAGCTTAAAGCACCAAAAACAGAAATAACCATTACAATTTCACAGAAAAAAACTGCAATAACCGTCGCAATCTTATCACCACCACCCCATTGCTGGGTATAAGAAGTATAGGCCAGGGTCAAACCAATCAGGGCTGCTATCGGGGGTACAAGAGAAACATAATACCAGGCTTTTGACATATTGCTTATTACCTTAATTTAAACAAAATGATAAATAAATGAAGCAAAAGTATATAACAATAGACAATTAATTAATAGCTCACTATGCAGATTAGCGCAGATTAGCTGAAAGCTCTTATTAGCATTAGCTGAAGGCTCTTATTAGCATTAGCTGAAGGCTCTTAATTCTGCTTTTTGACGTTGTTCAATACGCTGTTGAGAAGCCATATAATTTTCCAGCTGATGTTTATGCCGCGGTGGCAAATTAACCATGCGGCCGCCTATATAGGTTCGTCTACCGGGATAAGGCTCAAAA
>DAOVUE010000339.1 GCA_030632745.1 Pseudomonadota bacterium
AAGAGCAAAAACAGCAGTAATGGCAACAGGAGAAATTGGTAATCCAACCACTTTTGCTACGTTAATAGTGGGTATCGTCTTTTTGTCCTTACTCATGGTCACCGGCATGTTAGGGGGATGTTTCTATCCGATAGCCTTTAATGTACCTGTGGCTATGATCACATCACTATTAGTTGCTTACATCATTATCCCCTGGATGGCACGACGTTTTTTACCTGTGTCCACACTAAGTAAGGAGAAAGTACATAAGGAAGATTTATTACAAACACTCTACCGTAAAGTGTTTACTTTTCTTTGTCATTATCAATCTCTCCGATTCAGCTTTTATAGCTTAATTTTAGTGTTGTTAGGCTTATCATTGCTGCAACCGGCCTGGCAGTTTATTCGCTCTGAAGGAATATCCGGAGAAGTTTCTGACTACGCAGTTCCTTTAGCCTTTTTACCAAAGGATAATAAAAACACATTTTTGATCACCGTACACATGCCCGATGCCAGTCCCCTGGAAGCAACGGCACAGGTTGTTAATGCATTAGAAAAAGAATTAGTTAAAAGTCCCTTTATACTGAATTATGAATCCTATACCGGTGTTTCTTCCGTGATTGATTTTAATGGTCAGTTACGTGGCAGTAGTGAATTTCGAGGGGAGCAGTTTGCCGAAATCAGAGTCAATCTGATTGATAAAACGCAACGACAAGAAACATCAATTAAAATTGTTCAGGCTTTACGTCAACAATTTCAAAGCATTTTTTCTCATTATCCTGAAGCCGTGATCCAGTTGCTTGAAGATCCGCCCGGCCCGCCGGTACGTGCAACAGTATTGGCTGAAATTTATGGATTGGATAACGAACAGCTTTATGAGATTGCTAATAAAGTCGAGCATGAGTTTAAACAAACCTGGGATATGGCAGAAGTCTGGACAACTAATTTAACCACTATACCAGAATATCGATTACATATAGACCAGGAACAAGCGGCCTTAACGGGTGTTTCAACCTTTCAGGTGGCTCAAGCACTGGAGAGCTTTATAACAGGAAAAACCCTGAGTTATCTGCATAATACAGAAAGTCGTTCAGCTGTCCCAATACGTCTTATGGTACCTCGTGAACAACGGATAACACCCGATATGCTAGCCACTGCTTTTGTGAAAAATAATAGGGGCAAAGCGATCCCTTTATCTCGATTAATAAACGTTGTGAAAGGAGAAAAATCTCATCCCATATTACATCAGGATATGGAACGTGTGGCTTACGTCGGTGGTGAATTAAATAACAGTGCACCGGTTTATGCCGTATTGGCTTTGGACAAAAGTCTCGATGGAATGGTAGTCTCTGCTGATAAAGAGAATAAGGACAAAAAATTAACAACAACCAATCTGGGATTTATTCCGCTTAATCCAGATATAATTAATGGTTACAAATTACACTGGTCTGGTGAATTGCGCCTGACACTGGATGCTTTTCGGGACATGGGCATTGCTTTGGGATTATCTCTAATAATCATTTATTTATTATTGGTGGGGTACTATCACTCTTTCTCCATCCCTCTACTGGTGATGATTTCAGTTCCTTTAGCAATGATCGGTGTTTTTCCTGCACACTGGTTACTGGATATTAGCTTTTCAGCAGCTTCCATGGTCGGTGTTATTGCTTTATCCGGTATTGTTGTTCGAAATTCATTACTCATAGTTGATTTCATTCGGGAGCTTCGAGCACAAGATATGCCACTTGAGCAAGCGGCACAAGAAGCAGGTGCACTGCGTTTACGACCTATTTTACTGACTACTCTGTCTACTGCATTAGGTGCAGCCATTATGGTGCCTGATCCGGTTTTTGGTGGATTAGCGATTAGCTTGATTGCCGGAATAATGAGTTCAGCTTTGTTTACTGTCTTTGTTGTTCCCCTGTTATATCGATTGCTGGATAATGAAGCTAAATGCGAAGTAACATGAATAATCATTTTAAAAACTATTATCCAGAAAAACGTTATGGCTCATTCTGAGAATCATAAGTAACTTCATCTTCCGGCTGACCATATTTTCTGCCGGTGAAGCTTAAAATTAAAATGGATAGACTGAGTAAGACAATAGCAAATGTAATACTAAGTAACAGGTATAGATGAAAATCATCAGTTACTTTTTGAACATCAATAACCAGGTGTCGAGAAAGCGCGGTAATAGCAATATAGATAAGAAATTGTACCGGTAAGCGATGGGTTTTGAAATAAATACCAATCATTGCACCCAGTTCAAGATAGATAAACAGCAGTAAAATATCCTTTAAACCAGCATGCCCTTTACTCATAATATAAAGATATTCAGTGATGGCAGACCAGACTATGGTAGCTCCAATAACAAAAAGAGCCAGATAATGGAATAGGTCAACCATAATATCGCCGACTTGTTGTACCTTTTTAGTATTCATTGATAAACCTTTATTTTTTATTAGTGCTTATGTTCTAATTTTGGACTGTTTTTAGGTTTGGACAGAATTTTACTTGTTTTTTGTTTCAGCTTTATTATAGTCAGATTATCATCATGGTCTAAACGGTCTTGCCTGGCTCTGACAAGATAACCGGCTAAACCGCTTCCTGATGCGACTAACATCATCATACCGATAGTCACCAGCTGGCTGATAATCATTATTCCACCAATACCAACAGCCGCTGCAACCGCCAGACCTACTTTAAAATTGGCTTTAGCAATAATGTTTTTTGTAGATTGATCAATTTGTTTATTATTCTTCAAACTGATTTTTGCTTTTTCCCGCTCAGCTTTGAGTAATAGCTTTTCACGATCTTTGGCGTGTTTTTCCTGTAACTTTGCATGACTGGAGTGGTGTATATTGCTTACAATAGAAGCGAACCAAAAGGTGCTGAGTATAGCAATAATAAAAGCAAAAACAATTAACACTATAATCAGTTGAGGATCAGAAGGCCAGTTTAAGACAATATCAACCAGCCTCGCTGTTTTGATTGGAAGAATAAAAAGAGCGGGTAAAAATTTAAACATATACCGTTTTAACTCTAAATTATTTTGTCAGTTTATTTTTCATCATACTACAAATGATTTATTTTGGAACCTTCCAGACCTGTAAAATGCCTCTGGAG
>DAOVUE010000118.1 GCA_030632745.1 Pseudomonadota bacterium
AAGCGCGGTATCTGTCGTGGCGAGCGCTCACATATTTCATGGACTCAGGTTGAAACAGGATCAGCTATTACCTGGAAATATCCCAGTTGTATTCTAAGCGGCAACGAATCAGTAGGTGAATTTTATTCAGTTGCAGTGACGCGTGGAAAACAACAGGCGGATACCGGTACTAAAATGATTCATTTCGGAGCCAATACAAAAAGCACCATTGTGTCTAAAGGTATTTCAGTTGGTCAGGGTCAAAATACTTATCGTGGTTTAGTGCACATATCAAAACGTGCAGAAAATGCACGTAATCATACGCAGTGTGATTCATTATTACTGGGCGATCAATGTGGCGCACACACCTTCCCTTATATTGAAGTGATGAATCCGAGTGCAAAAATGGAGCATGAGGCCACCACTTCAAAAATCAGTGAAGAGCAATTATTTTATTGCCGGCAGAGAGGACTGTCAGAAGAAGATGCAATATCAATGATTGTTAATGGTTTTTGTAAAGAAGTTTTTAAAGAGTTACCCATGGAGTTTGCAGTCGAAGCTCAAAAATTACTCAGTATTACTTTAGAGGGGTCTGTTGGTTAAGAGCCGTCAGCCAATAAACTTGTCCGCTGTCGCTTTGCAAACATGCACAAATTGCAAATAAGACAGCGGTACAATTTCATGCTAGATAAGGGCCCTGTACCTTTTTATTTGATAAAAGGAAGTATAACTCATGTTAGAAATTCAAGATTTACATGTTGCTGTGAATGGCAAAGCAATACTCAAAGGAATTGATCTTAAAGTTAAAAGCGGTGAAGTTCATGCCATCATGGGGCCGAATGGGTCTGGTAAAAGTACTTTGGCTTATGTACTGGCGGGGCGTGAAGATTACCAGGTCAGCAGCGGAAAAATTTTACTGAATGGTGAAAATTTACTTGCTCTGGATACTGAACAGCGTGCACATAAGGGGGTGTTTCTGGCAATGCAATACCCTGTTGAATTGCCAGGAGTTAATAACATGATGTTTATGCGTGAGTCACTGAATGCAATGCGCAGAAGCCGGGGTGAAGAGGAATACGATAGTGTTGATTTTATAAAGTTAATTCGTGCAAAAGCCAAACAACTTGAGATGGATGAAAAACTGCTTAAACGTAATGTCAATGATGGTTTTTCAGGTGGTGAGAAAAAACGTAATGAAATTCTACAAATGGCTTTGCTTGAGCCAAAGCTTGCTATCCTGGATGAAACGGATTCTGGGTTAGATATTGATGCCCTGCGCATTATAGCCTCAGGTGTCAATGCACTGCGTGATCCCCAACGCTCAATTATTCTGGTGACACATTATCAGCGCTTGCTGGAATATATACAGCCTGATTTTGTTCATGTATTGATGGATGGCCGCATTGTGCGCTCAGGTGATAAACAGCTGGCATATGAGCTTGAAGACAAGGGTTATCGGTGGATAGTTGAGGAGATTGCCGCATGATCCGTGCAGAACAACAACACGACTGGCTGAAAAATCTGCTTAATCAGGCTGAAGATGATAGTGTAAAAAATAATTCAAGCTGGCTTCATCAGACCAGAGGTGATGCAAAACATGCAGTTATGAATTTGCCGCCATTAAATCGTAAACAGGAAGCATGGCGCTACAATCGTATAGATAAATTATTTAAAAAAAACTTCCAGCTTCTAGCAGATAATATTGATTTTAAAAAACCGGACATTTATAACTGCTTATTGCCCAATTTTGATAGTTATCGTCTGGTGTTTGTTAATGGCTGCTATGCAGGGCAATTGTCAGATACTAAACAGGTTCCTGACAAGGTAACTATAGAGAGTTTACATAATGCTATTAATCTGGCGCCAAAGCAGGTTAGTGACTGGTTCAGGCATAGTGACAGAGAGAATAATCAATTGTTTTCAATGCTGAATACAGCATTACTCAATGACGGAGCTGTAATTCATATTGGTGATCATATTGAGTTGGACAAACCCATTGAAATTATTTATCTCAATACAAATTTTTTGAATAAATTTAATAGTGCTGATAATGACGGCATAATGACACAAATTCGAAATATTATATCACTGGGTGTTGCTGCAAAAGTGACTCTTATAGAACGATTTATCGGCATAGATAAGGGTCAGTATTTTCACAATAATTTCAGTGACATTGTATTAGCTGAAGGTGCTTTACTCAAACACTATCGAGTGCAGGATGAAAGTCGTGAAGCTTATCATTTGAGCAGTCTGCAGGTATCACAACAAAAAAACAGCCATTATTATAGTACTAATCTGGCATTTGGTGGTGCCTGGTCAAAAACAAATATCAATGTTGATTTTGCAGAACAAGATGCCGAGTGCATATTAAATGGTCTCTATGTCGTTGGTGATCAACAACTAACTGATTTTCATCTGGATGTGAGGCATAGTGTGCCTGCTTGTACCAGTAGGGAACAATTTAAAGGTATTCTATATGGCAAAGGTCGTGCAGTATTTGATGGCCATATACTGGTTGAGAAACAGGCACAACATAGTGATGCTCAGCTTATTAATAATAATTTATTGCTCACTCGTGATGCTGAAGTGGATACCAAGCCGCAACTTGAAATCTATGCAGATGATGTTAAGTGCGGTCATGGCACATCCGTTGGACAGATTGATCCAGAGCAATTGTTTTATATGCGTTCCAGAGGATTATCAGAGACAACCGCCTACAAATTATTATGTCTTGGTTTTGCAGGTGAAATTATTGATAGTATTGATGAAAAAAAACTATCTGAATATGTTACTAAAAAGCTTGTTCAGACACTTGATTCTAGAAATCAGGATGGAGACCATATACGTTTTCTCGGTTAATAAGAAAGTGCTCTAAATAGAGGTGATTTAATGGAAATAAAATCCGTTTTTTTTCGTGACAAACAATCTGTTACTGAGAAGGGTGTTGATATTTTACCTGGCGAGGTAATTGAGTTAGCGGCAGATGCCTCACTTGAAGAGAAAATAATTGCAGCAATTCGTACCGTATATGATCCTGAAATACATATTAATATTTATGACCTTGGGCTTATCTACGACATAAATATTAATCATCAAGCTGAAGTGGACATTAAAATGACCTTAACTGCACCAGCATGTCCGGTTGCTGGAATTTTACCTGGCAAGGTAGCAGATGCTGTCAAGTTAATCGATGGTGTAAGTGATGCTCGAGTAAAGCTGGTATGGGAGCCGGTCTGGAGTAGAGATTGTATAAGTGATGAAGCTAAATTGTCACTGGGTTTATTTTAGTTATAGAGGCATTAATATGGATTTAGATGATTTAGTTGAAGTCTTTGAATTACTGGGGGACTGGGAGCAACGCTATAATTATCTCATTGAACTGGGTGAAAAATTACCGGCTATGCCGGAACAGCTGATGGTGGAAAAAAATAATGTAAAAGGATGCATGAGCACAGTTTATGTTTGTGCCTATCGTGATGAAAAAAACACCCAGCTTTTTCAATACCATGGTTATTGTGATACCAGCATTATAAGAGGTGTGCTGGCTGTGTTAATTAATCTGGCGGCAGGAAAAACAGCTGAAGCCATAGACCAAATGGATGTTGACAAGTTATTTGAACGCCTGCAACTTTATGATCACCTGTCGCCCAATCGCCATGTGGGTGTTTATGGCATAGTGGCTTTAATGAAACAACAGGTGCATGAGCTGGAATCAGTGTCGCAGCCTGAATGCTGCATGAATTGACACTATTCTTTTAAGGTTTATTATTGTGTTTCTGGTTTCCATAGCTGGACGGTTGCTGAAACCGGTTTTGATATATGCTGATAAATTGCCCGCTGATAGGCAGGTTCAAAAAAACCTGCCTGTTTGGCAATATCGGTGCAGAGTTTTTTTGTGTCGGGGCGTTGTCCGCCACGTCCTAAGTCCAGGCGATCGGCATCCCAGCAGGTTCTAACGGTGATATCACCCTCAGTACCCCCTTTACTATGATGTTCACAGGCATAGCATAGTAGTTGTTTCTCCTCATCCGTGATGCCTAATAATTGCTTGGGCAGAGTTTCAATAAATCGGGCGGCTCGTTCTCCATGATCCGGATCATTAAATTCAGCTTCCCGCTTTACATCATGTAAAAAAGCAAATAATTCTACTATACGTTGATTGGCTCCATTTTGTTGCGCAATTAATAATCCATTAACCCGAACTCTGGCCCAGTGAGACAGCCCATGTACTCCTTTCCAATGGAGTTGAAAGGTATTTTTTATAATTTGCAATAATTCCTGATTAATCATAAGCCATTAGCCAAATTTAAAGTTTTTACCGAAGTTAATTAAGTTGATAATAATAGCATTTATCATCACTTTATCAGATAATTGTTTGAATAAATTTTATAAAACAATTTTTCAGGTAATTTTCTATGTCAAAACATTATGATTTAATTTCAATTGGTGCCGGCAGTGGTGGTCTTTCTGCGGCAGAACGTGCAGCACAATATGGTAAAAATTGCGCCATTATTGAAAGCAGTAAAGTCGGTGGAACCTGTGTTAATATTGGTTGTGTTCCTAAAAAAGTGATGTGGAATGCTGCCAATCTGGCTCATGCTATGGCTGATGCCCGTGATTATGGTTTTGATGTGACCAATAATGGTCTTAACTGGTCTAAATTAGTAGAACAGCGTGAAGGCTATATCTCAGGGATCATTAACTGGTACGGCAATTATCTGCAAGATTCTGATATTGATTATATAGCAGGCAAGGCCCGTTTTGTTGATGCTAATACCCTGGAAGTGGATGGTGAACAGTATACTGCTGACCATATAGTTGTTGCACCGGGCGGTTATCCTGTTGTACCTGAGATTGAAGGTGCTGATTTGGGCATGACATCGGATGGTTTTTTTGCTTTAACAGAGCAGCCGGAGCATATTGCTATTGTAGGTTCAGGTTATATTGCAGTGGAATTAGCAGGATTAATGAGCAGTCTCGGCAGTCAGGTCACCTTATTGATTAGAAAGGGACATGTACTGGGTAATTTTGATTCAATATTAAATGGCACACTGGCAAAAGTGATTCAGGATGATCCCAATATTGTTCTACTAACCACTACAGAAGTGGATAATGTAGAAAAAAATGAACAGGGAAAGCTGACTCTGCATTGCTCTAATCATCAGCAGGTTAATAATGTTGACGCTCTTGTCTGGGCTATAGGCCGTACCCCTAATACCGCTGATTTAAACCTTGAAGCCGCGGGTGTTAGTATGGATGACAAAGGTTTTATTCCCAGTAATGAGTATGAAGAAACCAATATCAAGGGCATTTATTCATTAGGTGATGTCAATGGTAAGGCAGCACTTACTCCTGTTGCCATCGCTGCTGCACGCCGTTTATCTGATCGATTATTTAATAATATGCCTGATCGTAAGCTGGATTATAGTAATATTGCTACGGTTGTTTTTAGTCATCCCCCTATTGCAACCATTGGTCTGAGTGAAAAAGAAGCTCGTAAGACTCATGGTCAGTCAGTGAAAGTGTATAGTACTAATTTCACTCCCATGTCTCATGCCTTTACGAAGCATAAAGTACCTACGGCTATGAAACTGGTGTGTGTGGGAGCGAAAGAAAAAATCATCGGCTGTCACATCATTGGACCAGGCTGTGATGAGATGATGCAGGGATTTGCTGTGGCCATAAAAATGGGTGCAACTAAAGAAGATTTTGACAATACGGTGGCTATTCATCCTTGTAGTGCGGAAGAGCTGGTGACCATGAGATAGGCTTCATCCGTGTCGGGTACTTTACTTCTCCTTTTCAGGGACGCCGGCAGAACCCTTCCATGGGAGCTTCGATGTGGCATCCATGCCACATAGACCCTGTAAAGGAGAAGTAAAGCACCCGACACTACATTCAGTGTGTGGCGGTAAAGGAAAATAGCTA
>DAOVUE010000369.1 GCA_030632745.1 Pseudomonadota bacterium
AGTCTAACTTCGTTGGCTGTAATCTCGTCATTAATACGAGTTGAATTTGTTTTTGACTTGTTAAACTGTCTTTTTGGGACTGCGATGGTTCTTTCTCCTAAAAAATGACCAAATATTCTTTACTTATAATACTAATACTAAAATAACAGTAAAGTTAATGAGCACAGTATTTTAGTAAACTTTTTTATGAATTGCCACTAAGTTTTTAAATTAATTCAAATAGTTTTAATTTTTTGACTCCAAGTAACTTAAATTTGCCCCATAATTTATAGAAATTTAATATTACTATAAATTATGGGGCAAATTTAAGTTTGGCTGAAGGCTCTTTTTGGCTGACGCCTCTTAACTGCTTTCCAGGCTTTTAGAATCTATCTCTGCAGAGAGAATCGATGTGAGTTCTTCAATACTCATTGCACCCAAATCTTTCCCGCCCCGGGTACGTACAGAAATCGTATTATTTTCAATTTCTCTATCACCCGCAACCAGAATATAGGGGATACGACCCAGGGTATGTTCACGAATTTTAAAACCAATTTTTTCATTTCTTAAATCGGCGTCAGCACGCAAACCTGACTGCTTCAGAGTATTGACGACCGATGCAACATAATCTGCCTGTTTATCTGTAATCCCCATAGCAATGACTTGTACCGGTGCCAGCCATAAAGGCATTTTACCCGCATGTTCTTCAATCAAAATACCTATAAAGCGCTCCAGTGAGCCCAAAATAGCCCGGTGAATCATTACTGGAACCTGTTTGTCACCCTGCTCATCAATAAAGCTTGCATCCAAACGTCCCGGCATAGAAAAATCAACCTGGGCCGTACCGCATTGCCATACCCGACCGATGCAGTCCTTCAGGGAAAATTCAATTTTCGGACCGTAAAAAGCACCCTCTCCCGGCTGCAGTTCCCAGTCCAGTTTTTTACTATCCAGTGAGGCTTCCAAAGCAGCTTCTGCCTTATCCCAAACCTCATCTGAGCCAACCCGCTGTTCCGGTCGTGTAGATAGTTTTACTATAATTTCTGTAAAACCAAAGTCTTTATACACATCAAATAATAGATCAATGAAAGCCGATATCTCACTTTGAATCTGAGCTTCGGTACAGAAAATATGCGCATCATCCTGAACAAAATTTCTAACTCTCATTAAGCCATGTAAAGTGCCTGACGGCTCATTTCGATGACAGGAGCCAAATTCCGCCATACGTAAGGGCAAATCACGATAGGATTTTAAACCGGTATTAAAAATCTGAATATGACAGGGACAATTCATCGGCTTAACAGCGTAATCACGATTCTCTGAGTGTGTGGTGAACATCATGTCACCGAACTTGTCCCAGTGACCTGATTTTTCCCATAGACTACGATCCACAAGCTGTGGAGTCTTCACTTCCTGATAATTGTTTTCAACCAGCACCTGTCTGACATATTGCTCAACCTGCTGATAAATTATCCAGCCTTTTTCATGCCAGAAAACCATACCCGGAGCTTCTTCCTGCATGTGGAACAAGTCTAATTTTTTGCCTAACTTGCGGTGATCCCGTTTTTCAGCTTCTTCCAGACGATGCAGATAGGCTTTCAGATCTTTTTTATTGGCCCATGCTGTACCATAAATACGCTGCAGCATTTCATTATTAGAATCACCACGCCAGTAAGCTCCTGCCAGTTTCATCAGTTTGAATGATTTGAGTTTGCCTGTTGCAGGTACATGAGGCCCGCGACATAAATCAATAAAATCACCCTGCTGATATAAAGACAAATCTTCATCTGCAGGAATACTTTCAATAATTTCTGCTTTATATTCCTCACCCATGTCGCGAAAAAAGGTCACCGCCTCGTCTCTGGATTTTACTGAACGGGATATAGGATGATTTTCCTTAACCAGTTCAGCCATTTTTTTTTCGATGGCCAGCAGATCTTCCGGAGTAAAACTTTCTTCATAAGCAAAGTCATAAAAGAAGCCGTCTTCAATAACAGGGCCAATGGTCACCTGAGCTTTAGGGAATAAAGATTTAACGGCCTGAGCCAATAAATGTGCAGTAGAATGGCGTATAACTTCCAGTCCTTCCGCATCACGATCGGTAATGATAGCCAGTTGAGCATCATTTTCAATTACATAAGAAGTATCGACTATCCGGCCATCAACTTTACCGGCCAGAGCCGCTTTTGCCAAACCCGGGCCAATATCGGCTGCCACATCATAAATTGAAACTGCACTATCAAAGTGTCGAGAAGAACCATCAGGTAAAGTAACTACGGGCATTATATAAACCAACCAAAAGACTATTAAATTTAGGATCTAATCCCGGATTCTAAACCTGAGATGAGAGTAGAAAAGCCGAGCATTATAACTCACTAAAGTAATTGCTTAAAGCAGTATTCATAATTTATTAAATTTTATGGGGAATAAACAAAATTATAGGAATTTTCCTACATTTTTTATTGAAAAAAAGTTTTATAATGAATATTTCAGGCAGCTTAAAAAACTCAGGATAAAAGAGTAAGTATGGACGATATTGACCAAACCTCAGATCAACTATTGTGTGAGATTATGCAACTGGAACATGAAATAAATAAAATCATGGCACTCAGCAAAAATCGTGAAAATCATCAAGTGAGGCAATATCGACAATTTATTCTGGCAAAAAAAAATAAGCTGCAGAAACTGAATAATAATTATGACGGTGTGATTGACGCTTATCTAACATAAACTTTCCCACTGTCTTATTTGCAGGTGAAAATGTTTGCTAAACGACAGAGGGCAAGTTTATTGGCCGAGGGCTCTTATAAAGAAATTCGTC
>DAOVUE010000221.1 GCA_030632745.1 Pseudomonadota bacterium
CCTAATAATATCCAGGCGTTTAGACACTTCTTCAGTATCCAGAGCCGAAGTTCCTGTCACACCCTTGACAGCAACATAATAAATAAATCCACTGGCGTGCTGACAGATAATTTTCATGCGCTCTTTAATGGTGGTTGGAGACAATAGAAAAATCGGATCTAAATCACAGGCTTTTAATGCAGGAATATAAGTGCCGGCTTCCTCGGGAGGAATATCCACAGTCAAGATTCCATCAACACCCGAAGCCTGTGCTTTTGCAGCAAAGTTTTCATAGCCCATCACTGCAATTGGATTGAGGTAACCCATTAAAACAACCGGAGTATCTGAATTGGTGTCACGAAAGTGTTTAACCATAGCCATAACATCAGTTAAAGAAGTACCATAAATCAATGCTCTTTCACTGGCTTTTTGAATCACCGGCCCATCGGCCATCGGATCAGAAAAAGGCACACCCAGTTCAATAATATCAGCACCCGATGCAACCATAGCATGCATCAAATCCACCGTAATCTCAGGATTTGGATCGCCTGCAGACACATAGGGAATTAATGCTGTTTTATTGTTTTGTTTAAGTTGCGCAAAACAACTTTTTATACGACTCATTTTTTTTGTCCCACACTATACAAAATACAAAAAGTATTAATTAAAATTCAATACCATCAATGGTTGCTACTGTATGAATATCTTTATCTCCACGACCGGACAAATTCACCACAATAATTTGATCTTTATCCATCGTTGGTGCCAGTTTCTTTACATAGGCAATGGCATGACTGGATTCCAGAGCCGGAATAATGCCTTCAATTTTAGTCAAATCATGAAAGCCCTGTAATGCCTCTGTATCAGTAACAGAAACATAATTGGCACGACCGATATCCTTCAGCCATGAATGTTCAGGCCCGACACCCGGATAATCCAGACCGGCGGAAACTGAATGAGTGGGTATAATCTGACCATGCTGATCTTCCATTAAGTAAGTACGATTACCGTGCAGAACACCGGGTTTTCCGGCACATAGCGGTGCGGCATGTTCACCGGTTTCCAGTCCATGTCCCGCGGCTTCCACACCATACATGGAAACATCCTGCTCATCGACAAAGGGATGAAACAGACCAATGGCATTGGAACCACCGCCAATACAGGCCACCAGAGCATCCGGTAAGCGCCCTTCATGTTTTAAAATCTGTTGTTTGGCTTCACGACCGATGACGGTCTGAAAATCTCTGACCATGGCAGGATAAGGATGCGGTCCTGCAGCCGTGCCGATAATATAAAAAGTATTGTCAATATTGGTTACCCAGTCGCGCATGGCTTCATTCAAAGCATCTTTTAGAGTGCATGAGCCCGATTCAACCGATACGACTCGAGCCCCTAATAACTTCATCCTATAGACATTGAGTGCCTGACGCTGAATATCTTCAGATCCCATATAAACCACACATTCCAGATCCAGGCGTGCTGCAACCGTTGCTGTTGCCACACCATGCTGTCCTGCACCGGTCTCGGCAATAATACGGGTTTTACCCATACGTTTTGCCAATAACATCTGACCAATAGTATTATTGACCTTATGTGCCCCGGTATGATTCAGATCTTCACGTTTTAAATATATTTTTGCACCACCTAATTCACGGCTCATTCTTTCCGCAAAATACAGGGGCGATGGACGTCCCACATAATCACTCAGATCTTTATCTAATTCTGCAAGAAAATCATCATCCTGCATATACCTGATATAGGCCCGTTTTAACTCTTCCAGCGGCTCCATTAGAGTTTCAGCAACAAACATTCCACCATATCGACCAAAATGCCCGTTTTCATCCGGCATATCAGACAGTTTCTTTTCCGTCTGCTTTTCTATTGTCATTAATCAATCTACCATTTTGAAATTCTAGTTTAATATTATTTTAGCGTTTCTAACAAAGGCCATAATCTTATTCTGATCTTTTTTGCCTTTTGCTGCTTCAACGCCACCACTCACATCCACGGCATAGGGCTGTACCTGTGCTACAGCCTGAGCAACATTATCAGCAGTCAAACCACCCGCCAGAATAACAGGTTTGTTCAAATCATGCGGTACTTTTGTCCAGTTAAATGTTTCCCCCGTACCACCGGGAATACCTTTTTTATATGTATCCAGGAGTATGCCTCTGGCACTGGCATATTCTTTTTCTACAGCATATAAGTCCAGTCCATCTTTCATGCGAATCGCCTTAATATAAGGCCGCTTAAACGAGGCACAAAACTGTGCTGATTCATTGCCATGAAACTGGATGAGGTCAATACCTGTTTGTTGTAATACCGCTTCAATCTCTTCTCGTGCTGCATTGACAAATAATGCAACGCTGCTCATAAAAGGCGGCAGACTTTCAAGCACTTTCTCCGCTTGTTCAGGCTTAATATAACGCGGACTGGGCGGGTAAAAAACCAGACCAATCGCATCAGCACCGGCATCACAAACCCGTTGTGCATCGATAGTATTTGTAATTCCACAAATTTTTACTTTAGTCATTCTATCGATATGTTCTTTTTATATTATGTATCAATTTACTTCTACTTACTTATAAATAGAAACAGATATAAACAATTAATGAGAAATTATCCCATATTTTATTGATTTTTCCTATAGATTCATGATTTTCACGCCTTTATTTTTCAGTATATTTCCAGGAAATAGCAAAGGCTATAAACGAAAGAACAGCTGACAAGGTAAAGGTCATACTGGCACCAGCACTTTCCCACAGATAACCGCTGTAAAGGCTTCCCAGCATACCACCGAGACCAAAACTGATACTACTGTATAAGGCTTGCCCCTTACCCTGATTTTTTCCTTTAAAATAGCGATGAATATAAGCAATGGCAACCGCATGATAAAGTCCAAAAGTCGAAGCGTGAAAAATCTGAGCCAAAGTGGTGATCAGGGCATTATCTATATAAAAGCCAATTAAAAGCCAGCGAAATGAACCGGAAAGTAAACTGGCTAACAACAGTGATCTCATGCTGAATTTTTTCATCAGATAGGGCATCATGGCAAACACAATCACTTCAGACAACACACCAATAGCCCATAAAAACCCTATCCATGATTTATCATAGCCATGAGATTCTGTATAGATTGAATAAAATGTGTAATAAGAGCCATGACTGGCCTGCACCAATAAACAGGCCAGTAATAAGGCAATAACTTGTTTGTTTTTAAGAATATGTAATAACGGCTGATGAACTATTTTACGCCGTTCACCCTGATGTTCAAATATCATAAAGGTTGATAGTGCTATACCAATCAATAAGCCCCACACAACCCAGGGAAGATTACTGATAGAGACAGAGTTAAACACCAGACCCATAGTGGTGACTGAGGCTATAAAGCCTATAGAACCCCAGATCCTTACCCAGCTGTATTGATGTTCATGTTTGACCAGATGATTAAAAGTCAGGGCTTCAAATTGAGCCAAAATCGCATTCCAGAAAAAACTGAATACCAGTAATACCAAAAATAACCACCAATACGAAATAGCGAAAAAAATACCTGAAAAACCGATGGCTGCCATAATGGCACCCAGGCGGATAATAAACAGACGATTACCCCAGTGATCAGCAATCCAGCCCCACAAGTAGGGAGCCACAATTTTAGTGCCCATAATCACCGCCATCAGCTGACCAATTTCAATGGCATTATAACCGGCATCAGAGAGATACAAGCTGAAATAAGGAATAAAGGCTCCCAGAGAAGCAAAGTAAAACCAGTAAAAGCTGGATAAACGCCAGTAAGGGATATGTTTAATCAAGGGCAGAGCTTCCGGGGATCGCGATAGGTGTCATGCTATAGGTATCAGAGTCAAATGGCATAGCATCTTAACTCAACAAACATTCAGTTAGACAGGCCATTTGACTCTGCTACCTTTAAGATTGATACCTTTGAGATTAACATTTTGCAGGAATAACAGGCGTTTGAGACTGAACATCGCCATTTTGTGCTCTATTACGTAATAGATGATCCATCAACGTAATTGCCAGCATAGCTTCAGCAATGGGAGTGGCCCGTATACCCACGCAGGGATCATGACGTCCTTTGGTAATCACCTCAATTGGATTTCCTTCCAAATCAACACTCTGACCCGGCAAATGCAGGCTTGAGGTTGGTTTTAGCGCAATATGGGTAATAATATCCTGTCCGGATGAAATACCGCCTAAAGTACCGCCGGCATGATTGGA
>DAOVUE010000239.1 GCA_030632745.1 Pseudomonadota bacterium
GTAATGCTTAATGTCTGATACGCCTCCTATTACTGCTACTGCAAGTGCTACTGCAAGTGCTGCTGACTCTTTAATCAGCATTATCAACGGTCGGGTGATTGATCCTGCTAATCAGATTGATCAGGTCACAGACATTCATATTCAGGATGGAAAAATCCTTGCCCTGGGAGAGGCACCGGAACATTTTTGTGCGCAAAAAGTCATTGATGCAGCACAACAGGTTGTATGTCCCGGCTTAGTCGATTTACATGTTCGTCTACGTGAACCGGGACATGAAAATAAAGGCTCTATTGCTTCTGAAACCCGAGCTGCAGTTGCCGGGGGTATTACTTCTGTGTGCTGCCCTCCCGATACCGATCCGGTTATTGATAATACTGCAATGGTTGAACTTATTCGTCTGAAAGCACAGACAGAAGGTGTCGCCAGGGTCTATACTTTAAGTGCTCTTACACAGCAATTGCAGGGTGAAAAACTCAGTGAGATGCGTGAGCTTAAAGATGCCGGTTGTGTCGGCACCAGTAATGCCCTTTATCCGATAAAGAATACTCTGGTCATGAGACGGGCACTGGAGTACGCAGCCACTCATGATATTACTGTCTTTATCCAGGCTGCTGATCCCTGGCTTAGCGATGGCTGTGCTCACGAAGGAGAAATCAGTACCCGCCTGGGTCTTGCAGGCATTCCCGTCAGTGCAGAAACCATAGCCATAGCGAGAGATCTGCAGCTCATTGAATTAACAGCAGCAAAAGCTCACTTTTCTCAACTCTCCAGCAGTAAAGCCGTGCAATTAGTACAACAGGCTCAAAAAGCAGGGCTGCCGGTCACTGCCGATGTCACAGCCCATCATTTACATTTGACTGAAATGGATATTGGTTTTTTTGACAGTAATTGTCATGTCATCCCCCCCTTACGTACTCAAAGAGATATGAATGCTTTACGAGAGGGATTAAAATCAGGCTTCATCAGCTGCATTACTTCTGATCACCAACCCCTGAATAATGACGCAAAATTAGCGCCTTTTGCAGAAACTGAAGCAGGCATCAGTGGTGTTGAAACTCTATTGCCGCTGGCATTAAAAATGATTGAACTTCAGAATATGAGCCTTAGTGAGGTTATTTCCTGTCTCACTGTTCAGCCAGCCGCAATTCTTAATATACCTGAAGGCACACTCAGTATTGGTGCTGATGCTGATATTTGTATTTTTGATCCTGAATGCTACTGGCAGGTGGACAGAGAAAAATTCATCAGTCGCGGTAAAAATACTCCCTTTCATGGCTGGGAATTAAAAGGCAGGGTGAACTACACACTTAAATCGGGTGAGGTGGTTTATAGTCTATAAGACGTTGCATGCCGGTAAGGTAAGGTATTGCGGCAGATTTCTAGAAGCTTATAGTATTAGGGTCATTATCTCCACGAGTATCAGTAAAACTGACATTCTCCAGAGTCGAACCCATTGATTCCGAGGCTTCTTCATCTCCCAGTTTAATCATAAGACGCAGATCATTAGGTGAGTCTGCATGGTGTATTGCATCTTCATAGGTAATTGCTTCACCGCGATACAGATCATATAAAGCCTGATCAAAGGTCTGCATACCTTCTTCACGGGACTTTTTCATCACCTCTTTAATTTTATGAATTTCACCATCACGAATGTAATCACTCACTAAGGGGGAATTAATTAAAATTTCAATTGCCGCTCTTCTGCCTTTACCATCCGGGGTGGGAATTAATTGTTGTGCCACAAAGGCACGCATATTCATTGATAAATCCATTAATAGCTGCGGCTTACGTTCTTCCGGAAAAAAATTGATAATTCTATCCAGAGCCTGGTTAGCATTATTTGCATGCAGAGTAGCCAAACACAGATGCCCGGTTTCAGCAAAGACAATAGCATGATCCATGGTTTCTCTATCACGAATTTCACCAATTAAAATCACATCTGGTGCCTGACGCAGGGTGTTTTTCAGCGCCACCTTAAATGAATCGGTATCAATACCGACTTCACGCTGTGTGATAAGACAGCCATCGTGCTTATGCACAAATTCAATGGGATCTTCTATAGTAATGATATGACCACTGCCATGGGTATTGCGATAACCAATCATGGAAGCAAGCGAAGTTGATTTACCTGAGCCCGTTGCTCCAACAAAAATAATTAATCCTCTCTTCGTCATAGCCAGATCTTTGATAGTTTCGGGTAACTTTAACTCCTTGTAAGTCGGAATAACACCTTCAATACGACGTAAAACCATACCTACCGTACCGCGCTGCATAAAAGCACTGACACGAAAACGTCCCACGCCGGAACGACTGATGGCAAAATTACATTCATGTGATGCCTCAAAATCTGCACGCTGTCTATCATTCATAATACCGGTCACAATCTGATGACATTGCGTTGTATTTAATGATTTTTGTGTCACAGGGGATATTTTTCCATTCACCTTCATCGCCGGAGGCGTAGCAACAGTAATAAATAAATCCGATGCTTTTTTATGTACCATTAATTTTAATAATGAATCAAAATCCATCTGCTCGCCCTTTCTTTAAATCATATAAAGTTAAATACTTAAATATCACGTTAAACTATAAAAAATTATCTTTATTTGCTGCACTGCTTTGCGCATCTGCTTTGGAAATTAAACCTTTAGCCAGAAGATCGGTCAAGTTTTGATCCAGCGTCTGCATGCCAATACCCTGTCCGGTTTGAATTGCCGAATACATCTGTGCAATTTTACCTTCACGAATCAGGTTACGAATAGCAGGTGTACCCATCATAATTTCATGAGCAGCAATACGACCACCACCATTTTTCTTAAGTAATGTTTGTGAAATAACCGCACGTAATGATTCTGATAACATGGCGCGAACCATATCTTTTTCTGCTGCAGGAAACACATCAATAATACGGTCAATAGTTTTCGCTGCTGAACTGGTATGCAGAGTTCCAAACACCAGGTGTCCTGTTTCTGCTGCAGTTAAAGCCAGACGAATCGTTTCCAGATCACGCAATTCCCCCACCAGAATAATATCCGGGTCTTCACGCAGTGCAGAACGAAGAGCTTCATTGAAGCCCAGAGTGTCACGATGTATCTCACGCTGATTTACCAGACACTTTTTACTCTCATGCACAAATTCTATGGGATCTTCTACCGTCAGGATATGTTCATAAATCGAATCATTCAAATGATCAACCATCGCAGCTAACGTGGTTGATTTACCTGAACCTGTAGGCCCTGTCACCAGCACGATACCGCGTTTATTTTCACAAATTTTTTTGAAAATTGCCGGTGCACCTAATTCTTCCAAAGTCAGAACTTTGGATGGAATGGTTCGAAACACTGCACCCGCACCTCGATTTTGATTAAAAGCATTTACCCTGAAACGTGCCAGGCCGGGGACTTCAAACGAAAAGTCAGTTTCCAGAAATTCTTCAAAATCTTTACGCTGTTTATCATTCATAATATCATACACCATATCATGAACTTCCCGATGATTCAGAGCATCTACATTCACTCTCCTGATATCACCATCAACCCGTATCATGGGCGGCAATCCAGCAGATAGATGTAAATCGGAAGCATTATTTTTCGCACTAAAAGCAAGTAGTTCTGTAATATCCATGATTCTTCACTATTGAATTGATATAATTATTGTTGTTCTAAGAGCCGTCAGCAAATAAAACTTTGCCGCTGTCGCTTTGCAAACATATTCACCTGCAAATAAGACAGCGGACAGGTTTATGTTTGATAAGAGCCGTCAGCAAATTAAGAGCCGTCAGCAAATAAAATTGTTTTATAACAGAAGGGTGAAAATTATTATTACTTTGTTTCATAGAATTTTGTTCTTAATAATGAACTGCTATTAATTGATAAGATCTTAGTTTTTCCAGGGCTCAAAGCCTGGAATATCGTCCACCAGACTGCGGGTGGTGAGTCCACCACCGGTAGATTGAGCTATAGAACCCAGGCCTTTAAA
>DAOVUE010000059.1 GCA_030632745.1 Pseudomonadota bacterium
CTCTTTATATAAAAAGAAAAGAAAATATGACAGAGGTCGCTTTTTATTCGCTCAAGGCTGCCCATGTTAGATAAGAGTTTTGTGAACGACGAAACCAGGCCGTCCGGCTTCAAAGTCTATATGCGCTTATTGCAGTATGTTAAGCCGCATTGGAAAATCTTTGTACTGAGTGTGATGGGGTATCTGATGTACTCCAGCTCCCAGCCATTACTTGCAACCATGGCCGGCTGGCTGGCTGATGCAGTTTATACTCGTGAAAGCAGTGCCGTTTATCTGATTCCACTTTCTTTACTGGGTATTTATTTCTTACGCGGCCTGGGCAGTTTTATCGGCAACTACTTTCTTGCCAAAGTTTCCCTCTCTATTGTGCGCACTATGCGCAATGATTTATTTGATAAACTGGTTTTATTACCCAATAGCTTTTATGAGCAACATAACTCCGGCCATCTTATTTCTCTAATTACCTTTAATGTTACTCAGGTTACAGGAGCTGCAACGGATGCAATAAAAGTGATCATTCGTGAAGGAATTGCAGTTATCGCCTTACTGGGCTATCTGCTTTATCTGAACTGGCAATTGTCTCTTGCTTTTTTTGCAGTAGCACCACTCATTGCTTTTGTTGTAGCTTATGCCAGTAAACGCTTTAAAAAACTCAGTAAGAAAATTCAAATATCCATGGGCGATTTGACTCATGTTTCCTCAGAAGCCATTAATGGCTATAAAGAAGTGAAAAGCTTTGGTGGTCAGGAGTATGAAAAGCATCGCTTTCATCAGGCCAGTGAGAATAATTATTTACAAAACATAAAAATGGTGATGACCTCATCTGTAAATACTCCCGTATTGCAGATGATAGTGGCTCTGGCTTTGGCATCACTGGTTTTTGTGGCACTTTCCATGATGGGAGAGATGGATCCGGCAGCATTTATTACTTATATTACTGCGGCCGGTTTATTACCCAAACCCATCCGTCAATTAAGTGAAGTGAATGCAACCATTCAAAAAGGTATTGCTGCGGCAGAAAGCATTTTTGATTTGCTGGATAAACCACAGGAAAATGATTATGGTTCGATACAAATTGAACGTTCTAACGGTCACCTGGAATTTAAAAATCTGACCTTTAAATATCCTGGTACAGATAAAGAGATAATAAAAAATTTCAATTTAACCATACAGCCCGGGCAAAGTGTTGCTCTGGTGGGTCGTTCAGGCAGTGGCAAATCTACCTTAGCTAATTTGATTCCACGCTTTTATGAAGTTTTGCATGGAGAAATCTTACTGGATGGGAAGTCATTAAGTAATTACTCACTTACTAGTCTGCGTGAGCAAATATCACTCGTAACACAACAAGTCACGCTCTTTAATGATAGTATTGAAAATAATATTGCCTATGGTGCTTTGAGTCAGCACAGCAGGGATGACGTGATTCGGGCTGCTGAGTCTGCCTATGCGATGGAATTTATACAGGAACAATCCAATGATCTGGACACCCTGGTAGGTGAAGATGGAGTGTTATTGTCCGGTGGGCAAAGACAACGTCTGGCCATTGCCCGTGCTTTATTAAAAGATGCCCCTATATTAATTCTGGATGAAGCAACCTCTGCTCTGGATACTGAATCAGAAAGAAAAATACAGGCCGCATTAGAGCATGTAATGCAGGGCAGAACCACACTGATTATTGCTCACCGCCTTTCAACCATTGAAAATGCAGACTTAATTGTGGTTATGGATCACGGTGAAATTGTTGAGCAGGGCAGTCATCATGATTTATTGGCTCAGGACGGTTATTATAGTCAACTGCATAGTAAAGAATTTACTGAGTAGAAATTCACCTTAATTGACCGTTTTATATTGAAAACTATTATTGAATTACCTATCATTGCTCTTTAATATAATTTTCAACTTAGCTGGTTTCCTATGAAGCTCAGCGGACATTATCTGGATAAAAACATGTCGGAAGCAGAAAAAGATTTACAAGAAACAATTCTAGACATTCTTCGCAAATATATTGGTGAAGAATTCAATGCAGAACAGGTGACTCCTACTGCTAATTTAGAAGCCTTAGGCATTGATTCAATGGATGTTGTAGAAATTATCTTTGATCTGGAAGAAACATTTGATATAGATGTTCCTGATCCGGGTGATATGGATGATGTCGAGGTAAAGTTTGATACCGCACAGGATCTGGTTAATCTTGTTGATGCCTTGATTAAGCAGAAAAACTAAAAAGATGACTCAGCAAGGAAACTTTATGAGAATTGTAATTACTGGAATGGGTGCAGTTTCTTCCCTGGGTTATGATGTTGATAGTTTTATTAAAGGAATTCAGACGGGGCAATCAGGTTTCTCTACTATACAACAGATTCCGGAGATAGAATTACTAAAAGTTAAAATCGCTGCAGAAGTTCCGGATTATGATGAAACGGCTCACTTTGAGAAGAAACAATTAGCTCTTTATGATCGCTTCACCCAATTCCAGTTATTATCAGCCCGACAGGCGATAAAAGACGCTGGACTGGATTTCAAAGGAGAGCTGGCGGAACGCAGCAGTGTCATTATGGGGACGGGCATTGGCGGTCAGACCACTCAGGAACAGAATTACAAACGTCTTTTTGCTGAAGGTGCTAAACGCCTGCCTCCCTTAACGGTACCTAAACTCATCCCCAATGCTGCAGCCAGTCACGTTACTATGGAATTTGGTATAAAAGGACCCTCATTCAGTATTGCAAGTGCCTGTGCATCATCAGCTCATTCTCTCGCTCAATCCTGCATGATGCTGCGTTCCGGTATTATTGATGTAGCGGTTACCGGCGGCTCAGAAGCCTGTATTACTTATGGTACAGTTAAAGGCTGGGAGGCCTTGCGAGTGACCAGTAAAACAACCTGCCGGCCGTTTAGTAAAGATAGAAGCGGTATGATTCTGGGTGAGGGTTCAGGTACTATTATCCTGGAAACCCTGCAACATGCTCAGGCCCGGGGGGCTAAAATATATGCTGAAGTGCTGGGTTTCGGCATGAGTTCTGATGCGGGCAATATTGTTCAGCCCTCTATGGATGGTGCAGCCCGAGCGATGAAAGCCGCTTTAAAAGATGCACAGCTGGCTATTGATGATGTTCAATATATCAATGCTCACGGTACGGGAACACCGCAAAATGATCCCACAGAAACTGCAGCTATTCGTGAAGTATTCGGTGCCCATGCTGATCAATTGGCGGTCTCTTCCACAAAATCAATGCATGGACATGCTCTGGGCGCCGCTGCCGCACTGGAAACCATTGCCATCGTCTCTGCTTTACAAGATCAGATCGCACCTCCAACCATGAATTATAATGAAGTGGATCCTGAATGTGATCTGGACTATGTTGTCAATAAAGCCAGGCCGATGGAAATCAATATCGCTTTAAATAACTCTTTTGCCTTCGGCGGACTTAATGCTGTAACAGTCTTTAAGCGATTTTAATAAAAAGGCACTTCGCCCTGAGGGCGCTTTTTAAAGCGTTTATAGATCCATTGATATTGCTCGGGCTTTTCCCGTACGCAGGTTTCAATGGCTTTATTTAATGCAGAGGCTGCTAGAATGGGGTCAGAATCAGTAATACTTTTGTAATCAACAAGGTGAATATGAGTAATATAGCCGCGTCCCCATGAGAGGCGCTCTGCATAGGCAATAATAACAGGAGCCTGAGTGCGTTCAGCCAGTTTGGTAATCAAGTTCATAGTATTGGCCTGAATACCAAAAAAAGGGGCAAAAATGCCCGTCTTTCCAGGGTCCTGATCCGGTAGTATCCCTGCCATATGGCCTCTTTTTAAACTTCCATAGAGAGCTCTAACACCTGATGGTGTGGTGGGAACTGTCCTGTTCCCTGTACGTTTGCGGGCATTAACTAAAAAATCATCTAAATCAGTGAGTTTTGGCGGGCGATAAAGACTGACCATGGGAGCGTATTTTTGGCTGAATAGACTTAAAAATTCCCATTGTCCTATATGAGGTGTTAAGGCAATAACGCCATTGCCTTTTTTATAGGCCTGCTGCCAAATTTCCAGACCTGTTATTCCTTTATCCAGTTTGTTTAAGCGTTCAATTGGCCAGAACCACATTGCACCCATTTCTAATGCGGTTTTAATACTTTCGATTAAACTTTGGCGTAATATTTTTTGCTGTTCAGCAACTGTCATTTGTGGAAAACAAAGCTGCAGATTAATGGCTGCTACTTTTTTTAAACTATTAGGAGTCCAATAAACAAATAGACCGATAATATGGCCTAAGCCATGTATAACAGGCAATGGAATCCAGGATAAAATACGTAAGCCGGCAATTATAATTTTGCTTTTATTTAATCTCATATCTCTTTTGACTGTCTAATAGGCTATTCAATTCATCTGCAAGAGCACTCTGCTGTAAATTATGCCCGGTTTGATAATAGCTGCTGAGTATGTTTTGCAGATCATGACGAGTCATGGGCTCGCCTCTGCGAATAAGACGTGAAAGGTCATTTTTTCTAACTTGTCTTAAAAAAGGCAGCCATTTTAATTTTTCAAGATCGATTAAGCGAACATCAACCCCTTCAGCATCAACTTTAACAAACAGGTGTTTTGCATAAAGACAGTTGTGACGAAAATGGGCATCATGCATGTTACGTATAATTTGACAGGGTAGAGACATTATTTCAGTAGGTCTCGGGATATCCGCGTTCTTTGCCCCGCTAAAAAAATGTTCAAAACTCTCATAGCCTTCAAGTGATTGTGTAACTAATATGGCCTGATTTTTACCCTTAATACGGCGTTCACTATAGTATAAAGTGGTTAATGTTGGGATGTTATTATTATTTAAATGTCTGATGTTTTGATATTCACGCTGAAATGTCGGAATACCCTCAATAGGATGTGCTGGGGTTTTGCAATTATGATTTTCCTGGCGTTTAATAAAAACCCAGCTTGTCTCTCCGCTGCAATCAAGCAATGGGTATTTGATCACTCCACTCCAGCCATTTCTGCGATAATTGGGTTCTTCAAACCATGCTGTTTTTAAATCCCATAGTTGTTCAAATTCAGCCAGGTGATTTTTTTCTAATAATTGTTTAGTTTCAGAGCTATTAAAATAGGCTTGTTTCACTTCTTTTCGCCCTTCATTTTAATTCTTCCAGGTTTTTTTAATTCCATTTCTTATGAGTCGCCATGTTTAATTTAAACAGTGCTATTGTACTGTTTATCGATGAGTTTGTCAGTTTCCGTTTTGTAATAGTTGTAAGAGTTGTGATATGTTATTATGAGTGCTTTAGAAGTGCCCACAGCCAAAAAAGTTGGCACGAATTATTTGTTACTCAAGAGAACTTATAAAGACAGGCAAATGCAGATAACTATTCCGGATTTTTCACAGGCAAAAATATTAGTCGTTGGTGATTTGATGCTGGACCGCTACTGGCATGGACCGACTTCACGTATATCACCTGAGGCACCCGTTCCCGTGGTTAAAATTGAAGAATCTGAGGAACGTGCGGGGGGAGCAGGTAACGTCGCTCTTAATATTGCTGCACTTAATGGTAAGCCGACACTGGTCGGCCTGACCGGTCAGGATGAGAATGCCGACACATTAAAAAATCGTCTGAATCATCAGGGGGTAAATTGTCAGTTTGTTGAATTAGCTGACTGTACCACGATTACTAAGTTACGCATTTTGAGTCGCCACCAGCAATTAATCCGTCTGGATTTTGAGGATGGTTTTCATGCTGAAAGTGGTGATCATTTATTACAGGCTTATAAAGCTCAGTTAGCTGACTATGAGGTGGTATTATTTTCGGACTATCAAAAGGGCACTTTAGATAAATTACCCGAATTAATTGACCTGGCTAAACAACAGGGGAAAACCATTATTATTGATCCCAAGGGCAGTGATTTTTCTATTTATCGTGGAGCGACCTTATTAACTCCAAATCTGTCTGAATTGGAAGCTATTGTCGGAGCATGTGATACGGATGAATTACTGGTTGAGAAAGCTGAAAAATTACGTCAGCAACTCGATCTTGATGCTTTATTGATTACCCGTAGTGAAAAAGGTATGACTTTGCTTCAGGCAGAGAAAGCTGCAGTGCATCTTCCCACTCGTGCCAGAGAAGTTTTTGATGTGACGGGAGCGGGAGATACAGTTATTGCGACTTTAACCGCTGCGGTTGCAGTGGGAATGGAGCTGATTGATGCCGTTAAACTGGCTAATCTGGCGGCCAGTGTGGTGGTTGGAAAGGTAGGTACTGCCACGGTAACGGTCCATGAATTGCGTTCTGCTATGCGTCAGTTAAGCGATGTGGAGCAGGGAATTGTTGCTGAAGAACGTTTAATTACATTGGTCAACGATGCTAAGAATCATGGTGAAAAAGTCATTATGACCAATGGCTGTTTTGATATCCTGCATGCGGGACATGTGACCTATCTGGAGCAGGCAAAAAGTTTAGGAGATCGGCTGGTGGTGGCCGTTAATGATGATGCCTCGGTAAAACGCATTAAAGGGCCTGAACGTCCGGTCAATACTATGCAGCGTCGCATGCAGGTGTTAGCCGGTTTGAGTTGTGTGGACTGGGTTGTGCCCTTTTTTGAAGATACACCGACTCGTCTGATATGCGATGTGTCTCCTTCCGCTCTGGTTAAAGGGGGGGACAATAATCCCGATGATATTCCCGGAGGCCAATGTGTTAGACAACAGGGTGGTGAAGTTCTGGTGATGGAATATGTGGATAATTGTTCTACGACGGGATTGATTCGCTCTATTCGTTCTGCTGATGGCTCTGTCGAAAATAAAGCTGAAGGCAGTATTGAAAACAAAGCTGAAGGCTCTGTTAAAAATAAAAAACAACAGTGAGTCTCTGATGTCTGCAGTAATGCCTGAGAATAAAGATAAGCCGGATGATATGACTGTTATCAATAAGGAGAATAAAGTTGATATTGCTATTATTGGCGGCGGCATTGCGGGTTTATGGACTTTAGCAAGATTGTGCAGAGCAGGTTATCAGGCCATACTGCTGGAAGCTGAGTCATTGGGCTGTGTGCAGAGCGGGGCTTCTCAGGGTATTATTCACGGTGGAACTAAATATGCTCTTACCGGAAAGTTAACTCATTCAGCACAATCCATTGTGCAAATGCCGCAGCGCTGGAAAGATTGTCTGGATGGAATTGGTGAAGTGGATTTGAGTCAGGCAAAAAAATTATCTGCGCATCAATATCTCTGGTCAAATAAAAGTCTGGCCGCTAAATTAACCGGTTTTTTTGCCAGCAAAGTAATGACTAGCCGGATGCAGCATTTATCAGCTAAAGATTATGTCGAACCTTTTAATCAATCTGGCTTTAAGGGTGAACTTTATCAATTAGATGAATCTGTACTGGATATTCAAAGTGTGATGGACTCTATTCGAGTGCAGTACTCAAATAGTATTTTTCAGGCACAGATTGAAAAAATAACTGATGTATCAGACAATGGTGATGAAAAAGGTGATGAAAAAGGTGATGAAAAATCGACTAATTGTTATCAGCTGCACTCATCGCAGAAACTCAATATTCAGGCTCAATGTGTTATCTTAACGGCGGGTGCCGGTAATGAAAAATTACTGGCCAGTCTGAATGTCAATCCTGCAAAGAC
>DAOVUE010000370.1 GCA_030632745.1 Pseudomonadota bacterium
CGGAAAATATTAGCACCGTCATCGGCTTTGGCTGCCACTGTGATCTTATCTACCACTAAGGGAAAGTGATGGTCTGATAAACTGGGTAATACTAATGCGCCTGTCTGACTCAGTTTAATATAGGAGATGTCTTTTTCATCAACTTTGAGAATAATACGATAACCGTCCAGCGGCGCAATTTTAAATAAGGTTTCACCACGTTCTACCGGTGAACCCAGTGATTGAGTTAAATCACCTTCAATAACAACTCCGTCAAAGGGTGCGCTGAGGTTAACCCGCTCTAATTGCTGTTGGGTTAATTCAATTTCTGCACGGATCTGGTTTGTCTGTGCATTGACAATACTGACTTTGACCAGGTCACGAACAGATTGTGCTTCACGATATTCACGGCGTGATTTTTGTAACTCACCTTTAAGCCTGGTGAGCTGCAGTTGAATTTCAGAATCGTTCAGGCTGGCCATGATATCGCCCTGATTAACAGTATCACCTGCCCTTGCGGAAGCAGAAAACAGGTAGCCTGAGAAAGGTGCTGCCACCACACGCTGAATTTTACCTTCCAGTACTGCCGTTGCGGAAATACGAAAATCACTTTCGATCAGAGTGCTCATAGTCAGCAGTGCAGCAGCCGTAATGGCGCCCAGTTTTAAAATTAAATGGCGTACACCAAAGATCTTTTGCAGCAGCTCTTTAACAGAGCTAATGATTTTAAAGAAAATATTTTTTTCCTGTTCACGTTTCAGAGCCAGATAGGGTGTTATTAGTGAAAAGGTCTGCTGGCATAGATTAAGATTTTCATTTTCAAAGGCTGCTTCTTCATTACGCAGCAGACTGATTGCACCAAAAATCTTTTTGTCGTGTATCAGCGGCAGGGTGCATATCGAGCCAATACCGAATTTTCGGGCCAGTTCCTGATGTGCCCGCTGGATCAGTTTTGTCCCGGGGTCTGGAAACAGCACAGCATTATCCTGTTCGATGGCTTCATCCATGGCACTGGCTATCTTCTGCATCAAATTCGAACGCTCATCAAAACCGGCACTATTAGAAAGCGCCACAACACGACTATAATGTCCCGTATATTCAGCAAAAGCGACCCGTTCACAATTGAATGTGCGAGTCAGTTCCGTGACCATACTGATCAATCCCTTCTGGTAACTTTTTTGTTCAAAGCAGGATGCCATCAGGGCAACAACACGGCTGTAAAATTCATCGCCCTGAGTCTGACCGGGAGTGGCCAGGCGCAGCCATCTGACACTATGTTTCAAAGAGGAAAATATGGCTTTATGACGGGCTACGCTCTGATGTTTCATCTGGATAATGAGAATACCCAGTAGTTGTGAATTGACTAAAAGCGGCAGGGCGAACAGGTCAAAGGACTGTTGTCCGGCTTTAATTGCATTGGGAAAACAGATCTGCTTTTGTTTTTTTAATACATATTTGACTACCGGGGCATAGCCGCTGACATTTTTCAGGTTTGACGGCCATTTTGCCCGCGGGTGCATCTGACCGGTTTCCTGATCGGGCATCATAAATATGGCAGATTGAACACCCGGCAGCAGGGAGCATACGATTTCCAGCCATTGTTGAGAAAACTTTTTGTTCATGAACTTACCAGCTGCCCTGTGAAGATAATTTTTGTGTGCAATTCGGCCAAAGCATATTTAATATGGTATCGGTATTTACACTGATTTCTTTAATGATAATTTCATCAATATTGGCCGGCATATTTTTTAGCTGCCGGTCATTTTCTGCTAATTTTTTAAACTCTGCCTGATACTGACCCGCGACCGGATTCTGGCAGAACATATGCGCCAGGTGGATAATTTTTGCCGCCTGCTGATGCTCTTTGCCCGCCTGTTCGGGATACAAATGAAAGGTTGTTATCTGCTGGTATAGTTCCGGCAGGTGCCAGAGCTTCATCAATGCAGTACCCACTTCTGTATAGTCAAAACCAAGATATTCATGTTCTATGCTGGTGACAGAACAGTGCTGTTGTTTACTTTCATCAACTGCCTGTAATGACAGCTCCGGTTGTTTAATAAACATCACGGCATGGCCGATTTCATGCAGTAAACCCAGTGTAAAATAAGGATTGATGGGGAAAATCTGACTGTATTGTGCGATTGTTCTGGCTGCAATGCCGCATTGAACGCTGTATTTCCAGAATGCTTCAAGGTTAAAAATTTGTTCCGGTATAGACGCAAAGGTACGCAAAGATAAACTGGTTAACATCAGATCATGTAATTGCATGATGCCTATCAGGCTGAGGCTTTGATAAAGATCTTCAACCCGATCGGGGTAGCCGAAATAGTGGCTATTGGCAATTCGAATTAATCGCTTTGATAATACAGAGTCTTTTTCTATTACTTTGACATAGTCTTTGATATTCACCTTTTTTTTTGCAATCAGCTGCCTGATTTCCATATACACATCAGGCATAGAAATTTGTTCTGCTATGTCAGCAATAAATTCTCTGGCTGCTTTCATAAAATATTTACCATGAATATCATTTATCTCAGTAGGGCCATTTCCATATCTGCACTTGCATCAAGAGCAGTTTCCATGGTTTGCTGTACAAGTTCCGGGCTTAATTGAGTCACTTCCCAGACATAAGGATCAATTAATTGCTCTAATTCTTTATCGGTTTCTATAAACTGTTTATGAGCATAAGCGTGTGCAATATGCAGTATTGATATTTCAAGCCTGTTGTCACTGGCCAGGGCCAGCTGCGGCGTTGGCTGC
>DAOVUE010000220.1 GCA_030632745.1 Pseudomonadota bacterium
AGACTGCCATACCTGCATCTGCAGATAATCTTTATCTCCACAACCCAGTTCTCCAAAGCAATAGTTAAAAATAGGCAGGTAGTGATATTCTTTTTCTGTCAGTTCGGGTAAGTTGATTATTAACTGCTGATAAACCAGTCCATTGGTTCCCTGATTAAAATGTGATACTTTAACTGCAGGAAGTTCTTCCTGATAGCACTGTGGCACTTTAATGCTTTGCGGTACATCTTCTACTGTGACTTTAGGTAAGATTTTATCCATATCAGATTCAACCTGGTTTTGTCGCTGCATCAGTTTGTCAGCCAGCTCCACCAGAGTCTTTTTTTCAGCATCGCTTAAAGTGTTTTTTATTTGCTCAAGATGAGCTCTTTCTGCCTCATTGCGACGTTGTTCCAGTTGCTGATCCGGTTTAAATGTCATACGAATACGATGAGGATTATCTAATAAATATTTTTTAACTAAAGATTTTATATAATCCGGATTTTCAGCTTTAGCGCGTAATTTTTTTAAGGCGGAATCTAAATTCAGATGCGCCATAACATTTCCACGATGGATAGCAGTTGAAAGACCCGATAAAATCAACTGCAGGCCGAAAGGATAATGATCCCCTCCAATTTCACGTTGACTTAATTCTAATTGATGTAAAACGGCTTCAATCTTGTCCCTATCAATGCCCTCTTCTGCCACTTTTTGTAACACAGACAGAGCCAGTTCTTCAAATGCCTGAGCATGTTCAGGAGATGAACCTTCAAGACCGCACATAAAGCTGATTTCTTTATTAGAATCTTCTAATCCGCATAAAGGAGAAGGTGAGTTTCCCAGTTCTGTAGTTTCCAGAGCCTGCAACAGCGGTGATGCTGAGTTCTCAAGTAATAAACTGGTAAGAAATTGTGCTTCTAACTGTTCTTCGAGATCAATACTATGGCCCAATAACCAGGCTAAAACCAGATGGGTCTTATGCTCAGTATCTTCTTCTGCGGGCAATGGATAAGATTCTTCAATATTAACAGGTGAATAATAACGTTTTTCATCATTAACATTAATGCTGCGATCCAGTCGTTCAAATTGTGATAGTACCTGTTTTTCAAATTTTTCCTGGTGAATACAGGCTGGAATATTACCAAAGGTCATAAACACAGCATTACTGGGATGGTAATGAATACGATAGAATTCTTTTAATTCCTCATAAGATAAATCAGGAATATCAGCAGGTTCCCCGCCACTATTAAAGTGATATGTAGACGTTGGAAAAAGGTATTTACTGACAGATTGCCACAGTGCACTCACTGTAGATGACATTGCACCTTTCATTTCATTATAAACAACGCCCTTATATTGCAAAGCAGAATTGCTGTCATCAGCCTGTTCAAATTCTAAACGATGTCCTTCCTGGGCAAAATCCAGTTCATCTAAGCGAGAAAAGAATACGGCATCAAGATAAACATCCAGAAGATTATTAAAATCTTTTGTATTTTGACTGGCGAAGGGATAAGCGGTCCAGTCACTACTGGTGAAGGCATTCATAAACGTATTCAAGGAGCGACGAATCATCATAAAAAACGGATCACGTACAGGATACTTTTTACTGCCGCATAATGCAGTATGTTCCAATATATGTGCGACGCCTGAAGAATCTGTTGGAATAGTACGTAAAGCAACCAGGAAAACATTTTCATCATTATCTGCTGTAAAATGATAATGCAATGCTCCGGTTTTTTTGTGCTCAAACTGGTCAACAATAATGTCCAGTGATTCAATGCGCTCTTTTTGAATCCATTTGAACGTCTCGTAGGCTTTAGAGGTATTTGATGAGGCTATATTGTTTGCTTTAACAGTCATTCCTGACAGAACTCCGAACTTATGTAGGTTTTAACGATAAATATCGTATTAAAAAAATTCGCTATGATAACATTTTTTCTGTTTTTATTGTCCTTTTTTGTCTTTTCTGGACTTTTTTTTAATAATTTGATAAATATCAATTCAAATAAGCTGCAAAATAAGCTACCCTTGTACGTTAAAAATTTATTGCTTGTATTAGACTTTTAGTTTTACTAAAGGCTTTCTATTGGCTAAAGGCTTTCTAATACATTTTTATCAACTTTTGGAGAATATTACATGATTAAACCTCATGGGTCTGATGAACTGAATCCACTTTTTGTTTATGATTCAGCTGAAAATGAAGCTTTACAAAAAGAAGCAGATAATCTGGCATCTATTATAGTCAGTTCTGCAACAGCAGCGAATGCTGTCATGCTGGGTGCCGGATATTTCAATCCTTTAACTGGTTATATGACTAAAGCAGATGCTTTATCAGTTGCTGCCGATATGAAGACGACTTCTGGTCTGTTCTGGCCGACTCCTGTTTTAAATCTGGTTGAAGATGCCGGCAACATTAAAGTCGGCGATCGTATTGCACTGAAAGATCCCAATGTTGATGGAAATCCTGTTCTGGCGGTTATGGATGTTGAGTCAATCGAAGAATTTTCTGATGCAGAAATGGCTTTAATGTCTGAAAAAGTCTATGCTCCAAGCCCTGATGAAGATGGTCACCCTGGTGTTGAAGCATTTAATGCTCAGGGTAAAGTGTGTTTATCCGGTCCAATCCAGGTATTAAATTTCTCTTATTTCCAGACTGAGTTCCCTGATACTTTCCGTACTGCTGTTGAAATTCGTAACGAAATTGCAGAGCGCGGCTGGGAAAAAATTGTTGCATTCCAAACCCGTAACCCAATGCACCTTGCTCATGAAGAACTTTGTCACATGGCAATGGATCGTTTAGGTTGTGACGGCCTGGTTATTCATATGCTGCTGGGTAAACTAAAGCCGGGTGATATTCCTGCTCCGGTTCGTGATGCAGCGATTCGTAAAATGGTTGAATTATACTTCCCTAAAAATAGTGCGATGGTTACAGGTTATGGCTTTGATATGTTGTATGCCGGTCCGCGTGAAGGTGTATTACATGCTGTTTTCCGCCAGAATATGGGTGCGACTCACTTTATTATTGGCCGTGACCATGCGGGTGTAGGTGATCATTATGGTGCATTTGATGCACAAACCATTTTTGAAAAAGAAGTCCCTGCAGGTGCCCTGGATATTGAAATATTCAATGCAGATCATACCGCTTATTCTAAGAAGCTGGATAAGGTTATAATGATGTGTGAAGCACCTGATCATACTAAGGAAGACTTTGTATTACTTTCCGGTACTAAAGTTCGTGAAATGCTGGGTAATGGTATTGCGCCGCCAAAAGAATTTTCACGCCCTGAAGTGGCTCAGATTCTGATGGATTATTACGAAAGTATTAAGTAATAAGAGCCGTCAGCCAAATGTTGTTTCCGCTGTCATTTTGCTAACATTCTCTTTATATAAAAAGAAAAGCAAATATGACAGTGGTCACAACATGTTAGATAAGAGTTATGTCAGACAAAAAAAGGAGCCAAAAGGCTCCTTTTTTTGTCTGACATAATAAATTCAGATTAGTCTTCGCTTGTCTCTGCAGCAGCAGCGATTGCTTTCATACTGAGACGAATGCGGCCCTGCTTATCAATTTCAAGCACTTTAACATCTACGTATTCGCCTTCAGAAAGTTTGTCAGAAACGTTGTTTACACGTTCTTCACAAATCTGTGAAATATGAACCAGACCATCTTTACCTGGAATAATGGTAACAAAAGCACCAAAGTCCATTATTTTAGTGACTCGACCATTGTAAATTTTACCCACTTCAACATCCTGAGTAATCTCTTCAATACGACGCTGACATTCCTGAGCGGCAGCATTATCAACAGAAGATATTTTAACCACACCCGCATCATCGATATCAATATTGGCGCCTGTTTCTTCAGTAAGAGCCTTAATGGTTGAGCCGCCTTTGCCAATCACATCACGGATTTTTTCAGGATTAATCTGAATCGTCAGAATACGTGGTGCAAAATCAGACATCTCAGTATTAGTTTCTGATATGACTGTATTCATTTGACCCAGGATATTTAAACGGGCATCTTTAGCCTGAGCTAAAGCAATTTCCATAATTTCCTTAGTAATGCCTTCTATTTTAATGTCCATTTGTAAAGCATTGACACCATTTTCAGTGCCCGCTACTTTAAAGTCCATATCACCCAGATGATCTTCATCACCTAAAATATCAGTCAGGACTGCAAAGTTATCCCCTTCTTTAATCAAGCCCATAGCGATACCGGCAACAGGTGAAGAAATAGGAAC
>DAOVUE010000115.1 GCA_030632745.1 Pseudomonadota bacterium
ATAACGTCGAAGGACGAAAACTATCCTGCGCAAATTTTGTTAAAATAATTATCGTCACCTACTTATAGGTGGAAAGGGGATTGACACCTAATAATCCTAAACAACTCAATCATTATGCTGAGAAGTAACTTGTGCAAGTCAATACGCTATTTTAATGGATTGTATTAGAAACTAAATTAGAAGATATGCTGAGCAATATAATGGTATTCCATAATAGGCAAAAAAGCTGCAAGTAGATTGTCTAAAGCCCTGTTTACACACGGGGTTACTGGATAAGTTTTAAAGAGATTGCCATACGCATCAAATCAGATAAGCTGGTAGCAGACATTTTATCCATCACTTTTGAACGATGTGCTTCTACAGTGGATTGACTGATATTCAGATCATAAGCAATCACTTTATTACGTTTACCTTCAATCACACTCAGCAGTACTTCTTTTTCCCTCGGGGTCAAGGTATTGTAGTGTGTTTCAATATCCTGTAAGCGTGAGGATTCACCACGCTGAACCGCATCCACTTCAATCGCCTTATGCACACTGTCCAGCATCGACTGATTGTTAAAAGGTTTTTCAATAAAATCAACAGCACCTGCAGTCACTGCCCTGACCGCCATAGGCACATCGCCATGACCGGTAATAATAATAATAGGCGGATGAATTTTTTCAGCCGTGAGTCTGGCTTGTAAATCAAGACCGCTCATACCCGGCATACGCACATCAAGAATAATGCAACCGGCTTTTGCAACATCAAAATTGTTCAGAAAGTCCTGTGCTGAAGCATAGCTTTCGATTGCAAGGCCCACTGATTCCATTAATAAAATCAATGCATTACGAACCTGTTCATCATCATCAATAATAAAGATAATAGGTTGTTCTCTCATTTAATTTCTCGCATTTAATTTCTATCCTGTAATTTTAGGAAAAGCTAACCGGCAATGGGTAATGAAAAGCGAATAATTGTACTCTTTGTTGACTCGGAATCTAAGTACAATTTACCTTTGTGTGCCTCAATAATGCCCTGACTAATAGACAGGCCCAAACCCAGACCATTCTCTTTACTGGTAATAAAAGGCACAAAAAGATCATCTTTTAATATTTTATCAATACCGGGCCCCGTATCTTCAACACTGACAATCACCGCATTATTGCCTACCATTCCGGTACTAATAATCAGATTACGATTTTCTTTTACAACGGATTGAAGTGCTTCCGTTGAGTTTTTCAGCAGGTTTAGAACCACTTGTTCAATTTGTATGGGCTGCACTAAAACATCACTGATAGTAGTATCCAGGTTTTTGATGAGTTTAACTTCTGCTTTGCGTACTTCAGGCTTAATAAATAAAAGCACCTCTTCAATTAAATCGTTGAGATTAGTAGTGATGCGTTCAGGTTGCTCTTTGCGAACAAATTGCCTCAGCTGCTTAATTATTTCTCCCGAATGTTCCGCCTGCAGACCAATAATTTCCAGCACATCAATCAGTTTCTCAGGCTTACTATTGCCATTTTCCAAAAGTTGAATACAGGCATAAGCATTTGTCGCAATAGCAGTTAAAGGCTGATTTAATTCATGGGCAATGCCTGAAGCCATTTCCCCCATGGTATTCAGACGTGCCATATGTGCCACTTCTTTCTGATGCCGGCGAACCTCTTCTTCTGCCGCTTTTTTATCACTAATATCTCTAAATACAACAACACTACCAATAATATCACCCTGATGATCTTTCATAGGCGTACTGCTGTATTCAACAGGAAAGCTGTTGCCATCTTTTTTCCAGAATATATCATCTGCAATAAAGCGTGGTTGAGCATCCTTGAAGGTAAGGTAAACCGGGCATTCTCCAGCATTATGGGGTGTACCGTCTTCATGTGTGTGGTGCAGCAGCTCATGTTGATTGTGATTATCCATATCCTGCATTTTCCAGCCGGTAATAGTCTCCATTGAGCGGTTCATGAAAGTGCAATGACCGTTCATATCAACACCATAAATTCCATCACAAACTGAATTTAAAATAACATTATGCTGATTTTCCAGTGCATGCATGGATTTTTTTCTCTCGAGGTGGCGGCGCTCCACCGCCTGCCGATGGAGCGTGAGCAAGACAAGAAAAGGTAAAATAACAACGATTCCCTTCCAGTATTGCTTGATGGCATCCAATAAGGTAAATTGGCCTTGTATTTCATACGGTGGCAAATTAAGTACTTTAAAGAGTTGATGTACCAGCTGATAATCCAGAGGAACTGACCATCCCTCATAATTATTATCCGTTGAAGCCTTTAATTTTTTCATCTTTAAGAGTGCAATCGCTACTTTCTGAGCCAGAGCATTAGAGGTGTGTTTTAATTTACTAAACGGCCACTCAGGATATAGAGAGGTACTATGCATATAAGGAAAACCATCATTTTTAATCGGATTTATAATCTTAAAATCACTCAACTTAATAGTTCCATTAGCCGCCATTTTCTCTAAAATACCCGTACGCACAGTCCCCACATCAACTTCACCCTTCTCAACCGCCATAACCACTTTATCATGAGTCCCGGCAAATGAAAGCGAAGAGAAATCATAATAAGGATTCATTTTTTGTTTATTCATTACTCCCCAGGCCATTTGAAATCCGCCCAGGGATGTTTCATCAACCGCAAGAAAGTTTTTGCCTCGAAGATCACGTATGGTTTGTATATCATGACGATTTTTACGGCTAAAAATGACTCCACCAAAGATATTCAAGGGTACATCTCCAATACGATTATTGAGAGTCACAATGCGTGACACACGATGCAGTACTTCCATATTGACATAGATGCCTGAATTAACCAGCAGAAAATCAATCTGAGCAGAGGCAACAGCAGGGGCAATCTCAGCAAAATCCAGGGGGATTATTTTAAATTGATAAGACTCGAGAGTATCCGTCAGATATTGAGCTGTTGGAGACCACATTTGTTGTGTTACTTCATCGCCCCGATGGCTTAAAACACCAATGCGAATCTGCTTGTCTTCTGTCAAAGGGCCATCAGCGGGCAAAGAGCCATTAGCGAACAAAGAGTCATCAGCAGGCAAGGAGCCATCAGCGGAAAAAGAGCCTTCAGCAAACAAAGAGCCTTCAGCAAAAACCAGTCTATCAGGCAATATCACCCCGATTAACAGCACAACAAACAGGAATAACTTCATAAACATTACATTTTTTCTATTTTTTTTATTTCTTTTAACCTAGAAAACGCAGTTGACATCGTTACGAAACAGACTAAAGTGCTGTAGATTAAGGTTTTACTGGGTTATTGAGGCTTTATTCGTAGTCACCCTACGGGTGAAGTCTCAATGTTCCAGAAAAACCTTAAGATGCAGTGCTTTAGACTGTTGCAGTAGATGGCAACTGCGTTTTCTAGGTTTAAACACCACTAGTAAGTAACTATAGACGATCTATTAAGGAAAACCACTATAATCAGTCTTAAAATTATGCATATTATTTTTTACGACGTTATTTCATAATAAGAAATTATTTTTTAATATCCTATTTTAACCTTATAAGTTTAAACAGAGGTCTATTTTCAATGACTGTTTCAAGAAGAAGTTTTGTAAAGATGATGGTTGTATCAGGAACCGCAGCAGCAGCTATACCGGCTCTGCTTCCTATTAATGCCATAGGCCAGTCCAGCGCAACAACACAAATCAGCAGTTCTGAACCAATAAAGAGTCCGCAGGATTTTTACAATGTACCGATGAAAGGTAATGTTCGTATCATACATATTACTGATGTACATGGTCAGTTAAACCCTGTGTTCTTTCGTGAACCCAATGTTAATTTAGGAATTGGTGAAGCCTATGGTCGACCACCTCATATAGTAGGAAAAGGCCTGCTTGCAGAAATGGGACTAAAAGAGAATACTCCTGAAGCCTATGCCTATACCTATTTGAATTTTGAAAATGTGGCTAAGATTTATGGTAAAACCGGTGGCTTTGCACATATAAAAACCCTGGTCAATCAATTACGTCAACAGGCAGGCGGCAGAAAAAATACTTTAACCATTGATGGTGGTGATCTATGGCAGGGTTCCGGTACTTCATTATGGACTCGCGGCGTTGATATGGTGGAAGCTTCCAACATCATGGGTGTTGATGTCATGGTCGGACACTGGGAATTCACCTATAGAGAAGAAGAAGTGTTAAGTAATGTTGCCCTGTTTAAAGGCGACTTTATTGGTCAAAACGTGCGTGTTAAAGAAGATGCTCTAATGGGTGATGAATACCCTGCTCTGGTTGAGCGTTTTGACGGCAGTGGTTTATATGATGAAGATTCCGGCCATGCTTTTCGCCCCTATGTCATTAAAGTGGTTAATGGTGCAAAAATTTGTATCATTGGTCAGGCTTTCCCGCGGACCGCTAATGCCAATCCACGGGAATTCTTCCCTGACTGGTCTTTTGGACTGCGTGAAGATGATATGATCGAGCTGGTTAAAACCATTAAAACAGTAGAAAATCCTGCAGCCATTGTACTGCTTTCACATAATGGTATGGATGTGGATATTAAAATGGCTCAAAATGTCCCCGGACTGGATGCTGTTTTCGGCGGTCATACACATGACGGCATACCAAAGCCAATTAAAGTCAAAAATGTTGACGGTGGTACCTGCCTCGTCACTAATGCCGGTTCCAATGGTAAATATTTAGGAATAATGGATTTTGATATTCAGAACGGAAAACTCAAATCCATAAATTATAAAATGCTGCCTATTATTACTGACTGGCTGCCTGCTGATAAAGAAATGGCTGCTTTTATCAAACAAATGCGTCAGACTAAATATTCAGACAAGATCATTGAAAGTCGTGCTAAAAAATATTTCTATAATAAGGACCGCGTAGGTAAAACTTATGAAGAAATTCTTAGTGAAAAATTAGCCATAGCGGATCGACTGCTCTACCGTCGCGGTAATTTCATGGGCACCTGGGATCAGGTACTTTGTAATGCCTTAAGACATGAGTTTAAAGCGGATGTCGCCATGTCTGCCGGCGTACGCTGGGGCACAACCACGCTGCAAGGTGACTGGATTACTATGGAAGACGTCATGACTCAATGTGCTATGACCTATGGTGAAACCTATGTCAGCGAAATGTCAGGCAAAGATTTAATGAATATTTTAGAAGGTGTCGCTGATAATTTATTTGATCCTGATCCTTATCTGCAGTCCGGTGGTGATATGGTACGTGTCGGTGGTCTGGACTATACCATCGACCCGGCCAAGCCCATTTATGAACGTATTACTAATGCCCGTCTTGATAATGGACATTTAATTGAAGCCGATAAAACCTATCGTGTAGCAGGATGGGCTTCAGTCAATCGCACCCCTGAAGGACGCTTAATGTGGGATGTAGTACATGATTATATCTTAAGTCAGCGTGATAAAAATAAAGTCTTAAACTTAGCAAAAATTAATCATCCTAAATTATTAGGCGTTAAAAATAATCCCGGAATAGCAGATTATCCTGGAGAGCTGGCTTAGACTTAAATTTGATAATTCTCATAGCAGGGGGCGGAGTCAAATACTATTTGGCTCCGCCCCTTTTTACTCATAATATGAATTTTTTCACTGCAAGCTAACACATCAGGTTATTCAACCTAAATAACTCTATAATTCCATATTAGACCAGAATTAGTCAGTTTACTAGATTGATAAAAAAAGCAATAGAAGATGATGCTGGAGAAATGTTACCTGATTTGGAAAAAGTCTAAAAGAATCGGTTGCAGACCAGTATGAAAGAGTTTATACCCCTGAACAAATATTGATCAGGGATGCACGAAAACAATTAAAATTATCACAGCAAGCTTTTTCAGACTTGATTAATACGCCAGTTGCTACTTTACGTGATTGGGAACAAGGACGTTATACCCCACCAGGTGCAATGCTAAAACTGGCTGAA
>DAOVUE010000183.1 GCA_030632745.1 Pseudomonadota bacterium
AATTAAGTCTGTGAGTGCAGCCTCAATGTTCATATGAACATCTTCAAGACTTATAGACCAGTTAAATTGCCCGCTTTCAATTTTTTTTCTTATTTGTTCCAGGCCTGCAATAATTGTATCTCGTTCTTCATTAGTCAGGACACCGACATGAGCTAACATCTTAGCATGAGCAATAGAACCGTTGATATCCTGCTGATACATGCGCCGGTCAAAACCGACTGATGCTGTGAATGCCTCAACAAATGCATCAGTAGGTTCGGTAAAACGGCCATTCCAGGGTTTTTCTGTTTGCTGTGCGCTGGGTGAGGTATTGCGTATTTGCTCGGACATATAATGTATTTGTAGCTCATTAATTGAATAGGATAGAATAGACTATTGTAACTGAAAGCAGATATAACTTAAACTATGAAAATTAAAAGAAATAGCAGCGGATAGATGGCATATTCAATAGCAGGATTTAAGTAGGAATATTATTATAGCTATGTTCTGATTAAATTTCCGGATTCAACCTGATAAGTACAACTTGCTTTTAATTTGAGCTGACTAAATATAATGAAACAATCAGAACAGAAAGAAAAAAATAATATACCACAGGTGTCTTTGTTTCTACCGGATTTTTGTGATCTGAAAATGATCTTTTCTGTGGTTATTATCGGAGAGTTACTGGCTTTTATTCTGACTTTGGCTCCTTTGAATATAGAGCAGCAGCGCTGGAATGATCTGGCATTAATTTCATTATTTATTCAGTGGAATGGTTTATTAGGCAGTGTCGGCCTGTGTTTTCTGCGTCGTTTCTTTATTAAATATAATCATATTAAGTATTCCAATCAACTGGTCGCTGCGCTCAGTTATCTTATTTTATTGCTGATTATTACTCTGATCAGTGAAAGCAGTTTTTTTGTTATACAATATTATCAAATTAGTATTATTATTTCATCGTCAACGCATTGGGAGTTTTTACTGCATAATTTGCTTATTGGCGGTATTATCAGTGCATTAGCCTTACGTTATTTTTATATACAGGATCAGTGGCGTATTAAAATTCAGACAGAAAGCCAAACTAAACTGCAGCTGTTACAGGCACGCATTCGTCCTCATTTTCTTTTTAATAGTATGAATACTATTGCCAGCTTAACCAGAACAAACCCTAAAGTTGCGGAACGCGTAACAGAAGATCTGGCTGAATTATTTCGTATGCTGCTGAAAGAAAAACACGAACTTATTTCATGGTCTCATGAGCTGATGCTGAGCCAACGCTATATTGATATTGAAAAACAACGTTTAGGAGAACGATTATCAATACATTGGCAGGTGGAAACTCTGCCTGATGATGCCATGGTACCTGCCTTGCTGATCCAGCCTTTGCTTGAAAATGCTATTTTTCATGGTATTGAAGCGGAGATAAAGGGCGGCACCATAAAAGTAGTCGGGGAGCTGAGGAATAATAAACTGCTTATCTCAATACAAAATACTAATAGTAAGAATATTATTCATCGGGAAGGTAACAAAATGGCTCTGGACAATATTCGACAAAGACTCAATGTCTTTTTTCAAGGTGCTGCATCGATCAGTGTTAAACAAGAAAATGATATTTATACCACCACATTGAGTTTGCCTTATCAAAAACTTCCTTATCAACAGGTAGTTAAGGGCTAGCTGAGTAACTTCTCAATAAGTCCGTGACTAACCTGGATATTACCTATCGTCATCCCCGAAGTCCCCTGCCCCTAGCGAAGGCAGGGGACTTCGGGAATGACGTTAATAGAGAATAGTTGCACGGACTTATTGAGAAATTACCTAGCTGATGAAAATTCTTATTGTGGATGATGAACCTTTAGCAACAGAGCGTCTGTGTCAGATTGTTACAGAAATTGCAGAGGAAATTGATGAGCAGCATAAAATATATACTGCCTGTAATGGTATAGAAGCTATTAAATCAGCTAATAGGTATGATCCGGATATTATTTTAATGGATATTAGAATGCCTGGTATGGATGGTTTAGAGGCAGCACGACATATCTCTGCATTGGATGAGCCTGCTGCCATCGTCTTTACTACAGCCTATGATGAATATGCTTTACAGGCATTTGAAGCACAGGCTATTGATTATTTATTAAAACCGATTCGAAAGGAAAGTCTGGAAAAAGCATTAAAAAATTGCTGTAAACTGAATAAGCTGCAGTTAGAAGTGCTGAGCCTGAAAAACCAGAAGGATTTTGCCAGAACACATATCACTGCACAAATCAGAGGTAATATTTTATTGATAGCAGTGGAAAATATCATCTGCTTTCTGGCTGAGCATAAATATACCACTGTAAAATATACTAAAGATGAATCGCTCATGGAACGTTCTGTACAGGATAATCCGACTGAGACAGCTTTAGAAGAAACTATTATAGAAGAAACGCTAAAGTCCCTGGAACAGGAATTTAGTCAATATTTTTTACGTGTGCATCGCAATGCACTCATTAGAAAGGATAAAATACAGTCTTTGATAAAGACTGAAAATACCTATATTGTCAAGTTAAAACAGTTACATAAAGGCATAGAAGTCAGCCGGCGTCATGTTTCTGATGTTCGTAAATGGATAAAAGACAGTGGGAATGGAAAGTGGTAAGTGATAAGCAAAAGCAAAAGATTAAATGCTTTTGATCCTGCTTTTAACTTAGCACTTAACACTTAATACTTTTTTAAGGAGAATAATTATGGTGAGTCTTGAAACACCTGTTTGTGATTTTGGTCAGCCGGCAATTGATTTTTCATTGCCTGATGTTAATGGTGAACTCTGGACATTAGAAAAATGTCGAGGTGAAAAGGGTTTGCTGGTGATGTTTATCTGCAATCATTGCCCTTATGTTAAAGCCATTCTTGAACGTTTAGTACGGGATACGGCAGAATTGCGAACCCTGGGGATCAATAGCGTTGCTATTATGTCGAATGATGCTTCTCAATATGAGGAAGATTCTGCTGAAAATATGAAAAAAATTTCACAGCAGTTTAATTTCCCCTTTCCTTATTTACTGGATGCAACTCAGGCAATAGCAAAACAATATGGTGCTGTCTGTACACCGGACTTTTTTGGCTACAATGGTGTTTTAGAATTACAGTATAGAGGACGCCTGGATGCATCACGAAAGGAAACCGCAGAAGGTGATGTGAAACGGGATCTGTTTCAGGCATTAAAAGATATTGCTGAAACGGGACAGGGACCGGAGCAGCAAATTCCCAGTATGGGCTGTTCAATTAAATGGATTGATTGATATTGATCAAGTAAAGCAAAGATGAATAAAGCTTCTTTTTATGTGAAATTTATTCTAATTATTCTTAACTATGGTTTTTAATAATGGTTTTTAACTGACTGATAAATATAAAGTATAGATTAGATAAAATAGTGTTTTTCTTATGCAAGGTATAAGTAATAACTTATATAAACAATTAAAAAATAAAGTTGTACTTTATATCTGATTTCTATTATATTGCGTAAACCGTATTTTTGAGGATAAAAATCCTCTGAAAAGTTGCTGAATTTCTCGATATAAGAGACAATAAGCGACTTTAAAAATTTTTAATCAGAAATTCCTTGAATTCTAGGAGAAAGATATGCCAGATCGTAAGGTACTAGCCAACGCTATTCGTGCATTAAGTATGGATGCAGTGCAAAAAGCAAACTCAGGTCATCCAGGTGCACCAATGGGTATGGCTGATATCGCAGAAGTGCTGTGGAATAGCTTCATGAAACATAATCCAGTTAATCCGCAGTGGGCTGATCGCGACCGTTTTATTCTGTCAAATGGTCATGGTTCAATGCTGATCTATTCACTATTACATTTGACGGGTTATGATCTGTCAATTGATGATTTAAAAAGCTTCCGTCAATTACATTCTAAGACACCCGGTCATCCGGAATATGGTTATGCTCCCGGTGTTGAAACAACAACCGGTCCATTAGGCCAGGGTATTACCAATGGTGTTGGCATGGCGATTGCTGAAAAAGCAATGGCAGGTTATTTTAATCAGAAAGGTCATAAAATCGTTGACCATAACACTTATGTGTTCCTGGGTGATGGCTGTTTAATGGAAGGTATTTCTCATGAAGCCTGTTCATTAGCCGGCACTTTAGGATTGGGTAATCTGGTTGCATTCTGGGATGATAACGGTATTTCTATTGATGGACACGTTGACGGCTGGTTCACTGATGACACGCCTAAGCGTTTTGAAGCTTATGGCTGGCACGTCATTGCTGATGTCGATGGACATGATCCTGAAGCAATAAGAAAAGCAACTGAGATGGCTAAGGCCATGACAGATAAGCCGACCATGATTTGCTGTAAAACAACCATTGGTTTTGGCTCCCCCAATAAGGCCGGCAGTCACGCCTGTCACGGCGCACCTTTAGGTGAAGAAGAAGTTAACCTGACTAAAGCAGCTCTGGGCTGGGATCACGGTGCTTTTGAAGTACCTGATGATGTTTATCAGGGTTGGGATGCAAAAGAAAAAGGTGCAGCAGCAGAAGCAGCATGGAATGATAAATTTGCAGCATACAAAGCGAAATTCCCTGAATTAGCCGCTGAATTTGAACGTCGTATGGCCGGTGATTTAACTGCAGAATGGGCTGCTGAATCTGCTGCCTATATTGCTCAGGTCAATGCAGATGCTAAAAGCCCTGCTACCCGTCAGGCATCATTAGCCTGTATCGAAGCTTATTCGCCCATGCTGCCTGAATTATTTGGTGGTTCAGCCGATCTGGGTTGTTCTAA
>DAOVUE010000365.1 GCA_030632745.1 Pseudomonadota bacterium
CTGAAGATCCGCAATCCGCAGTAATAATTAAACCGGGCATCTGCTCATTACTGAGGATGCGTTCAACCAGCCCCCGGCTGACACCATAACCATCTTCAATTCGATGGCCGATTAAATGCTGCAGTTTATCTTCGGGAAAAGAAAAAAAATCTCTCAAAGCATGCAATAAAATGGCATGAGAGGTGATTCCATCGACATCATAATCCGTCAACAAACCAATAAATTCTTGTTTTTCAATAGCCTGCGAAATTCGCCTAACCGCTTTATCGCTGTCTTTTAATAAAGAAGGGGGTGCAATATTTTTTAGTGAAGAGTGAACAATCCCCTTCAGCTGCTGATCATCCAGATCTAAACGATTAGCAACAATACGTGCCTGTAGAGGGGACAAGGATAGATTTTTAGCCAGTTCTCCAATATCAGTACTCGTAGTACGTTGTATTATTACGGGTTTAATAATTTTTGTTATATCCATTAAAGGGCGCCCAAATTTCATCCAATCCAATTATCGAATTACGTCCATTCCACCCATATAAGGAATTAAAACATCAGGAACTTTAATTGAACCATCTGCCTGTTGATAATTTTCCATAATTGCAACCAGTGTGCGACCTACTGCCAGACCTGAACCATTAATAGTATGTACTAACTCAGGCTTGCCGGTTGCATTATTTCTCCAGCGAGCTAACATTCGACGGGCCTGAAAGTCACCAAACAAACTGCAGGAAGAAATTTCTCTATAGGTTTTCTGAGCAGGAACCCAGACTTCAATATCATAGGTTTTGCTGGCTGAAAAACCAATATCACCCGCACATAATGAAACCACCCTATAAGGCAATTTTAACAGCTGCAGGATTTTTTCAGCATGTCCTAATAATTCCTCCAGAGCATTCATAGAGTCTTCAGGCTTCGCAATTTGCACTAATTCAACCTTTTCAAACTGATGCTGGCGAATCAAGCCACGCACATCTTTTCCATAAGCACCCGCCTCAGAACGAAAACAAGGCGTATGAGCGGTTAAACGCAGGGGTAATTCTTTTTCATCAAGAATTGATTCTCTCACCATATTTGTCACGGGTACTTCAGCGGTTGGAATCAAATGAAGCTGTTTATTATCTGCAATGGCTTCTTCATCAGCTTCAATAGAAAATAAATCCTGTTTAAACTTAGGTAATTGTCCGGTACCTCTTAAAGCATCGGGACGAACCAGATAAGGTACATAATTTTCACTATAACCATGCTCTTCTGTATGGGTATTTAACATCAGCTGAATTAAGGCCCGGTGCATTCTGGCCAATGGCCCCTTTAAAGTAGTAAAACGGGCACCTGATAATTTGGCTCCCGTTTCAAAATCCATAAGGCCACCTTTGCCATTCCAGCCATCGCCCAGTTCAGCACCTAAATCGACATGATCTTTAATCTCATAGTCAAAAACAGGTAATTCTCCCCATTTTCTTACTTCGACATTGTCCTGTTCATTTTTTCCATCAGGAGTTGATGCATCGGGTATATTAGGAATATTCATCAGCACCGCATGAGTGTCTTCCAGAAGCTCTTTAACCCGGGCTTCCATTGTTTTCAGCTCATCACCCACGGCAGCAACAGCGGCCAGAATATCACCGGCGTCTTCCCCCTTTTTCCTGGCCATGCCAATTTCTTTGGATTTGCTTTTTCTAAAAGCCTGTAATTCCTGAGTTTTCGCCTGAATCACTTTTCGTTCTGCTTCAAACTCAGCCAGTTTATCCGTATCAAGTTCATAGCCGCGACGAGCTAATTGTGCCGCTACCTGTTCAAGGTTGTTTCTTAAAAACTTTGCATCTAACATATTTTTTGTGCCTTAACTGCTTGCTGTTCGGGTCGATTTGACTTCAGCCCATTTTTAGTAAATCAATTTACTCTATATTTTCAAATGAGAGATTAACGTCCCAGCTGATAATATGAGCATTTTTTATTTTCTGGTGAATAAAGCTCATTAATTCTTCAGATTTATCACTTTTATGGTAGAACTCGATAACAACGGGCAAGTTACTGGATAAATCCAGTAATTGTGTCTGGTGGATATGTCCATGACCACCAAAGCCTGCAATACCGCGAAAAATAGTGGTTCCTATCACATCACCTCTATTATGCAGATGTTCAAGCATGTCACTAACATGCCCTTTACTGTCGTCTGTATAGACTCTCACCAGAGTCACTATTTGTTTTTTTATACTATTTTTTATACTATCAGACATAATTTATCCGTATACGTTTTACAGCTTAAAGCAACCGGGCCAATACCATTCCACCCCAGGTGGCAATAAGACAAAGAGCCACACTTAATAATATATTAAGCATCGCTTTGATTAAAAACCCCTGCTGCAATAAGGCTAAAGTTTCTAATGAAAACGTTGAAAAAGTAGTAAAAGCACCCAGAAAACCAATTAAAATAAAAGCCCTGAGCTCAGAGCCCAGAGTAAGCCTTTCAGTCAATAGAATAAATGCTATGCCAATTAAGAATGAACCAATAAAGTTCACACTCAATGTACCATAGGGAAAACCACGACCCAGCCAGACATAGACAGCATTAGACACACTAAAGCGCATCACAGCACCTAATGCCCCGCCTGCTGCAATTGCAACTAACTCACCCAAACTTTTTTCCTTAAATCTAATTAAAAAGTCCATTTTATATGCAAAGAAATCACTAGATCAATAAAATGAAATACTTGCAATGCCCGTCATTCCCGCACCCTGCCCAACAGTCATTCCCATACTCTGCCCAACCGTCATTCCCGTACTCTGCCCAACCGTCATTCCCGTACTCTGCCCAACCGTCATTACC
>DAOVUE010000012.1 GCA_030632745.1 Pseudomonadota bacterium
ACCGTTTATGGAGAAGATGGTGAAGATAATCTGACCGGTGGGGAAGATGATGATGTCTTGTATGGCGGTAATGATAATGACTTGCTTTATGGCGATAGATCATCCGCAGCAATAGAAGATCATGGAGATGACATATTGAATGGAGGACAGGGAGATGATCAATTAGTAGGTCATGCAGGTAATGATATCCTCAATGGTGATGAAGGGGATGATGCCTTGTTTGGTGATGGTGAAGTCGGCCCGGAATATGATGGTGATGATTACCTGTCCGGCGGCTTAGGCCATGATTATCTGGTTGGCAGCGGGGGACATGATGTTCTCTTTGGTGGTGAGGGAAATGATTACCTGCTGGGTGATGATGACTGGTCTGGTGAACTTTATCATGGTGATGACTACCTGGATGGTGGTGCTGGAAATGATATTCTCTGGGGGCATGGAGGGGATGATAGTCTGGCCGGAGGTGATGGTGCTGACATCCTCGTTGGCGGCTCCGGAGCAGACACCTTAATTGGTGGTGTGGGGGATGACCGGCTTTATGGAGAAACCAATGATGTCGCCGATGCAGATCATGCAGATGATTCTTTAAGCGGCGGCGAGGGTAATGATACTCTTGCTGGTGGTGGAGCTGATGACCGCTTGTCGGGAGGCAATGGCAATGACAGCCTGGATGGTGATGCATCCAATATCAACCAGGCCATTCATGGGGACGACCGCATTTACGGCGATGCCGGCATAGATACCATCTGGGGCTCCGGGGGTAATGATATTATTTATGGTGGTGATGACGATGATACCCTGATGGGGGATGGTGTTCATATTGAGCTGCAATATCAGGGTAATGATCGGATTTATGGTAATGATGGCAATGACGCACTGTTTGGTTATGCAGGTAATGATACACTGGATGGAGGAGCGGGTGATGATTACATTGAAGGTAATGCTGGTGATGATAAACTAATAGGCGATAGTGGCAATGATATTCTTTATGCAGGCTCGGGTAATGATGTTCTGACAGGGGGACAGGGTAATGATTTCCTTGATGGTGGTGCAGGCTATGATCGCTATGTATTCAATCTGGGTGATGGTATAGATTACATTCATGACAGCGGTAGTAATTCATTACGTTTCGGCGAAAATATCCGGTTTAGTATGTTTTCTTTAAGCCTGGGTTCTCTGCAGATTAATATCGAGGGCAGCAATGATGCTATTCATATTGAAAACTTCGATCCTGATAATCCCTATGCATCCGTTGCCATTGATCGTTTTGAATTTTCTGATGGTACGGTTGTTGATTATAAACAACTTTTGTCCCTGGGGATTGTGATTAATGGTACAGCGGCTGATGAAACCATTATAGGCACGAATACTAATGATATTCTGAGGGCTTATGCGGGAAATGATACCATTATTGCCAAAGACGGTGATGATATTCTCGATGGCGGCTCCGGCAGTGATATGCTTTATGGTAATAGCGGTGATGACACGTATTACATCGATACAATTAATGACAGGGTTATTGAACTGGCCAATGAAGGCTATGATACTATTGAAAGTCAGATTTCTTATACCCTGGGTGAGCATGTTGAGGCCCTGACGCTGCAGGGCGCTGCATTGACAGGACAGGGAAATAATAATGATAATTTGTTAATAGGCAATGCCCTGGATAATACTCTGCAGGGGCATGATGGTGATGATGAAATTTATGCCTATGAAGGAAGTGACCTGCTGGAGGGAGGCAGTGGTAATGATGTTCTTGATGGCGGCGAAGGACTGGATGATTTACGCGGTGGTGAGGGTGATGACAGTTATTATGTAGATGGCACTGCAGAAACTATATGGGTCCCGGGTGATGATGACGATGATGATAACAATGAGGAACCTGTCCCAAATGATCATCCATCTAAAAGTCTGGCCAATGCAGGAGTGGGTAATGGTGAAGATGCTCCCCCTTTGGGACAGGATCAAAACTGGAACGATGGAGCGGGTACTTCACCCGGCAATCCGGGCAATAAGGGGGGAGTGAATGCCGGGCTGCATCAAAATCAGTCACAAACACTGGATACTTTAGCGAGCGACAGTGCTTCAGACACTGCAGCTGTAGTCGCTGATCAAGCTATTCAAACTGCTCAAACTATTGAAAAAACCATATATCACACCGATACTGTGACTGAGCAGGCAGGTGGCGGCTATGATACTGTCTATGCGGATATCAGCTATACCCTGACTGACCATGTGGAAGAATTACATCTAACAGGTAGTGAAGCACATAGCGGTACGGGCAATGATCTGGACAATCATATTTATGGCAATCAGGCCGACAATGTTTTACAAGGCGGTGCTGGTGATGATAGTTTCTACTATCAATCGGGTGATGGACTGAATACCATTTCCGATAGTGCCGGGCAGGATCGGATTGTATTTGGTGATACAATACAATTTGAACAACTGGTGGTTCGAAATCATACTGTGGAAGGTGTGACCACAGCACAACTACGCATTCTTGAGCTGTCCGGTGAGGAACAAAATGAGCAGGGAATTGATATTATCCTTGATGCTGAAACTCAAAGTTCACCCATTGAATACTTTGTGATGGCTGATGGTGCAGAATATGCTCTAAATGAACTGACGGCAGCTGATCCGATAGCTGAGCCGCCTGCAGCAGCTCAGCTGACAGCTCTGAGTCCGGATGGACAAGTCGATGATGTCAATCCATCAGAAACTTATTACAATAATGTTAATGCAGCAATTATGGCCTTTGAGAAAAATCAGATTCCTCAGACAGATAATGTTCAGCAGCAATGGCAGGAAACTCATGCCGCACTGGATAGCCTATTGGCAGATCCTGATGAAGAAGCATTAGGAGGCAGTCTGACACGAGCAGGGATAAATGCTTATGTAGAACCTTTTGCTTATCAGCTCCATGCTAATCCGCAGCGTGAACATCAGGGGGCTGCAGAAGCTGTTAATAGCACCAGACTCTTAAGTTAAGTCAGGAGTTTGTTTATGAAAACTATTCGCAAGCCTGACCGGGCAAAAGAAAATGCGCAGGATTTTTCTCCACGTATTCTCAATGTCATGGATCAGCCGCCGCTTCCCTTGCCGGGATTGATATTACGCCTGGTGGCTTTGTTATTGTTTGTGCTGCTGATCTGGGCAACATTCGCTGAGCTGGATATTGTGGCTCGTGCAGAAGGAAAACTTATTCCACAAACCCGGCTTAAAGTAGTACAGCCCTTTGAAGGCGGGCGAATTGAAAAAATACTGGTACATGAGGGGCAGATCGTTAAAAAAAATCAGACTCTATTGATAATGGATACTCATTTATCGCAATCTGATACTCAGAAAATAGTTTCTGAACTGGATACCGCCCGTCTGCAGCTGCGTAGAATTAGTGCTGAACTTGCCCTACAGCCGCTGGTACGTCAGAAAACAGAAGCTTCCGGGCCGTTTGAGGCTGTATTGGCTCAGTTTCAATCACATCAACAGAACTATCAGTCCGCATTAGCAGAGCAGCAGGCTGTATTGGAACAAATGCAGCGGGAACTGGAAGCAGAATCTGTAGTATTAAAAAAACTTGCAGCCATTCTACCGATTCAAAAAGAAATGGAAGCCACTTATCAGGAATTGGGCAAGGAGGGTTATATCGCGAAACATTTGCTGCTGGAAAAGCAGCAATCCCGTATTGAAGTGGAAAAAAATCTTAAAGCACAGGGTTTTGTTGTACAATCTCTAAAGGCCAAAATTCGTGAAGCAAAGGAAAAAATCCATTCTATAGAAACGCTTTATCAGCAACAGCTTTATGATGAAAAAGCCGCTCTGCTGCAGAAGCTGAACCAATTAGAACAGGATTATGAGCAGCAGAAATATCGTAATACTCTGATGGAGTTGAAGGCATCTCAGGATGGTGTGGTTATGGAACTGGCCACTCATACAGAAGGTACTATCATACCCTCCGGTTCTGTTGTTCTGCGTTTGGTGCCACTCAATGAGCCACTTAAGGCTGAGGTTTATGTGACCAATCAGGATGTAGGCTTCATTACCCAGGGACAGAAAGTCAGGCTCAAGCTGGCCAGTTATCAGTTCCAGAAATACGGTATGATTGATGCTGAAGTTGAGCAGGTGAGTGCCGATGCTTCCCGGCAGTCAGAACAGCAGTCAGATAAAAATAACCAGCTGTCCTCCATGACCTATAAAACCTTAATAATATTAGATAAGCAGCAGCTGGAAAGAGATGGACGGATATTTGATTTGCGTTCGGGAATGCATGTAACGGCAGAAATAAAACTGGGAAAACGTACGGTACTGGAATATTTACTGTCACCCATTCAAAAAACGCTTGCTGAAGCGGGTACGGAACGTTAACTAGCAGTTCAGTTGGCGTTTGAACTGAAGTGGATTTTCTTTAAATGATTGAATACAGGAAAGACAGATACAGGCTTTGCCTCTGCTTTCTTTCGGGAGCAGTGACAACAGTTGTTCAGGAATTTTGACGGCATTACACCAGCAGTTGTCTTTAGCATGAGCATCAGCATGTGCCATGCAGTTATTTTTAGTTTTACAAAATGGGCAAAGAGTTGCATTTATCATGAGATAGGGTTAATTTTAGCAGATTTTAATGTTATTGAAAGTTATTGAGCATGCTTATGACAAAAAGCCTTAAACAAAGCATTTTTTTTGTTTTAGGAAGTCTATTCTTTATTTTGGGATTAATCGGTGTCTTAGTACCCATTTTACCAACAACTCCTTTTATGATCCTTTCTGCAGCGTGTTTTGCTGAAAGCTCACCCCGCTTTCATAAAATGCTGTTGAATAATCGCTGGTTCGGTGACGATCTACGACGCTGGGAACGCAGTAAAACCATGAAACGAGCAACAAAAAAACGCGCCACATGGATCATTGTCATTACTTTTACTTTATCGATCAGTCTTTTGTGGGGTAATACCATCTGGCAATTAGTCTTATTATTGACCGCAATATTACTCTTATTTTTCTTATGGAGGATTGCGGAGTATGATAAAAATGACAAATTCTAAAAAATATCATATTTAGAATTGTATGCTTTATGGTGAATACCCTAGCATTTATGTATGAATCCCGTATTTACAAATTAATTGATTTTAACTAGACTTTACATTGAATGTTTGTTAGCTGAAATTCAACTGTTGTTTTGAGGGAATAATACTTTGAATCAGTAAATTTTAATAGACGGGAAGTATTAACAGGAGATGTAAGCTATTTAAAACACAAGAAAATCAAATAAAACTATTTAAAACACAAGAAAATCAAATAAAACTACCTGACAAAGACGGAATTGATAGCCTTAAAAAATAATTATTATAATGCAATTGCGCCTATGTAAAGTAGTTTAGCTAATGGTATAAGAAGGGGGGGTCCTATGAATAACATTAGAGAAAACAAATTATGTTGGTCTGTTGCCTTTGTGGTAGCAATGTGCTTTGTGATGGGCACTGTAGCTGCAGGTGATGGTGAGTTTGAAATCAGTGAAACCAGATGGGATAAGGAAAAAGAACTTCTGGAGGCTAAAGGTAGAGGTGTTCATGGAATGGAGGTTGTCTTAACCCGTAAAGGGTCTTCGACGCCGCTTGGAACTGATATTGTTAATGGTGAGGAGTGGAAGATAGTTGTCGTTAATCCAATGCCTGTGCCTTGTAACGTTATTGCTACACATGAAGATGGTAGAATCCATGAGAAAGCAGTCAAAAAAGCGCCGGAGGATTGTACGGATGGTGGTGATGTCAATTCACCTCCGACAGCCAATGCCAATGGCCCTTATAGCGGGACTGTAAATGTTGCTGTAAGCTTCAGTAGTGCAGGTTCTACAGATCCTGAAGGTGCTGACTTGTTATATGAATGGGACTTTGGTGATGGCAGCAGCAGTACGGATGCAAATCCCTCACATAGTTATGCTAGTGCCGATACTTATGGTGTCAGCCTGACAGTAACAGATGTTGCTGGTGATACGGGCACTGATACTACTTCAGCCATTATTTCTGAAACACCGAATGTACCTCCCATAGCCAATGCTAATGGACCCTATAGCGGGACTGTGAATGTTGCTGTAAGCTTCAGCAGTGCAGGTTCTACAGATCCTGAAGATGCTAACTTGTTATATGAATGGGACTTTGGTGATGGCAGCAGCAGTACGGAAGCGGATCCCTCACATACCTATATAAGTGCCGATACCTATGATGTCAGCCTGACAGTAACAGATGTTGCTGGTGATACTGGCACTGATAGCACTACAGTGACAATTACTGATGAGCCGGTAGCCTGTACATCACCGATCAGCGAGCATTGTGACATGACGTCCTATAGCGGTCCCGAAGTTTGTGTTGCATGTCATATGAATGAATCACTTGATATGCATGGTTCAGTACACTACCAGCAAGGTGGTGCCTTCCCGCATGTGTTCAACATCCCTATGGATTTTGCATCTGCAGGTAAACAACCTGCTAAAGCAGCGAGTGATCTGGTAGCAACAGGTGTTAATACATACTGTGGTACTGTGGAGAACTCACCACGCTTTACCTGTGCCGGCTGCCATGTGGGCAATGGTCGTTTCCCAATGGCTGAGTCTGAATTTATAAGTCTTGCACCAGGTTCAGATGAAGCTCTTGATCAATTAGCAAATATAGATTGTCTGACCTGTCATCAGGAAGTCTATAAACGCTTCCCTGACTGGACGGAAACGGGTTTAGGCTTTTCTGATCTTATTTTGTTGAATGTCACAGAAGATACTGCTGGTAATTTGATCCGTAGTGATGGAAGTCAGGTTGTTCGCTCTGGATTTTCAGGTATTCCAAATGTGCATCCTATAAGTATGGACTTTCAATTCTTGCCGGCTGGAAATGATACACTGCCGATAGATGTGCCTATGGCACCAATGTCTCTTACAACATTGGCTGCAGCACAAAATGCACATCGGACAACACGCCAGTCCTGTCTCAATTGTCATGCTACCTCAGGTGGTGCTGATGGAACCAAACGGGGCGATATGGCGAAGGAAAATGCTAATCCCAGCATTGCTCTGGATGTACACATGAGTCCGAGTGGTGAAAATCTAACCTGTGCGAATTGTCATGAGACTATTGGCGATGGTGGGGAAAGTCACCGGATGCGCGGTCGCGGTCTTGACCTGAGACCAAGTGATGTGGAACAGCTGTTCACCTGTGAAAATAGTGGCTGTCATAGTGCTCAACCGCATGGTGACTCCAGCAACATAATAGGCTCCAGTAAGGATAAGCATGCGACTAAGGTTGCTTGTCAGGCATGTCATATTCCAACTTATGCCAAGGCAAGTGTTGGTACAGAGAGCGCACGTGACTGGCAGGATCCTCATCCAACGGCCACGGCATGTAATGGTCGGGGAGGATGGTTACCTCGGGAAGATAAAGTAGGCCTGGGCACGGAACAAGTTATTCCGGTTTATACCTGGTATAACGGTACCAGTGAGGTTTACTACCTGGGTGAGTCACTTGATAGTGTTCCTACTATCCCATTGGCTGCAGAAATTGCGGCAAGTTTTGGGAGCAATTTCAATGCGGGTGATCCTGCTGTTGTACTGGGTGTTCCTAATGGGGATATAACCACTTCCAGTGCCAAGATCTTCCCTATGAAAGCACATTGGGGCAAGCTGGCACGTAATGATGGCAATAATACCCTGATTGGACATTCAACCTTTGAGTTTTTCCGTACGGGTAGTTTTTGTCGAGCTGTAGCTGCTGGACTTGGTTTTAATGAAGCCGATGCACTTGCTGAGTGTGTTCTATCAGACAGTTCTGGAGGTTTACCTGGCAGCCTGGAGATGCCTGCTGGTACAACTGCTGTTCCAGTATTCACTTATCAGACCATTAACCACGGGGTGGAAGTTTCTGATAATGCATTGGGTAGTTCTACTACTGGCTGTGGATCCTGTCATAGTACCTTAACCGGTGGTCTTCTGAGGATGGATATGGAAACACTGGGATATGTTCCAAGGACATTACCAAGCGCAGTCACTGATACTCTTGTGACAAACCTTAATGGTGATCTGGATCAAATCTGTAGTCAGTGTCATAGTAATGAGACTAATGCCAGTGACCGTGAGTTTGCTGAAGTTCATGAGCGGCATGTAGAAAAGAAAGGCAGAGATTGTGCTGCTTGTCATAACTTCTCCAGACCGGAACGAGGCTTAAGTTTGACTCGTAAAGACTAAGGGTAGAAGTTTTGCCCCGTTTAATAAGAAGAGGCTTGGACTGCATCCGAGCCTCTTTTTTTTGGTTCTACACATTTTTTGGCTCTACACAATAGTGTACTAGTACACCAATGCATAAATATGCATAAAGAAAAATGAGGATAAATTATTCTATAGCAATTAAAATTTCATCGGGATTGACGGTATCTCCCTTGCTGACATAAACTTCAGTAATTTTCCCGCTAATGGGAGCCTGAATTTCTGTTTCCATTTTCATCGCCTCAGTAATAATTACCGGGGTTCCAGCTTTTACTTTATCTCCTGTTTTGACCAGAACCTCAACAATAACACCGGGCATAGACGTGGTCACATGACCGGGTTTGGAGGCTTTGGGATGTGTACTGCTTTTACCCGAAGCTGCTGAAGTATTACTGGCTGAGGTATTTATTTCGGATAAAATTTCAACCTGCAGCTCTTCCGGCACCCCGTCCAGTGTCATATAAAAAGGGCGTCGTTCCTGATTGGGATGGCCGGTTCCCGTTACTTTAATGTGATATTCTTCACCGTGCAGAGTGATTAAGAATTCTGCGGGTGCCTGATCACTTTTTGTTTCCTGTTCTCCGATAGCCTGCAGAACTTCAGGTGTTAATGTCCCGTCTGCCCGCTGCTGTAAAAAATCTTTACCCAGATCAGGGAACATGGCATAAATCATAATATCTTCTTTGCTTTTTGCCAGACTTTTTATTTCAGATTTAAGGCGGGAAAGTTCCGCTTTGAGTAAATCAGCAGGACGACAGTCAATAACCTCCTGGTTGCCAATGGCCATTTGCTGAACTTTGCTGTTTATTTTCCCCGGTGCTTTGCCGTATTTTCCCTGTAAATACAGTTTAACTTCATTAGTAATGGTTTTATAACGTTCTCCGGTCAAAACATTCAGCACTGCCTGAGTACCGATAATTTGTGAGGTAGGTGTCACTAGTGGAGGATAACCCAGATCAGCACGAACTTGCGGTATTTCATGCAGTACATCATTCATACGGGTGAGTGCACCTTGCTCTTTTAACTGGTTGGATAAATTTGAAATCATTCCACCCGGTACCTGATTGACCTGTACCCGGGTATCCAGACCGGTAAACTCACTTTCAAACTGATGGTATTTTTTTCTGACCTGATAAAAATAAGCACCGATTTCCTGTAGTTCAGGAAGGTTTAATCCGCTGTCATAGGGAGTATTGGATAGTGCGGCTACCATACTTTCTGTGGTGGGATGGCTGGTACCTTCTGCAAAGGATGATATGGCGGTATCAATCCCGCTGCATCCTGCTTCCAGTGCTTTGAGCTGACACATGGAGGCCAGTCCGGCTGTGGCATGAGAATGAATATGTACTGGAACATCCAGAGTATCGACCAGAGATTTAACCAGCTCAGAGGTGTTATAAGGTGTTAACAGGCCTGCCATATCTTTAATCACAATGGAATCACAGCCCAACTGCTGCATTTTTTTTGCCATTTTGACAAATATTTTATTATTGTGTACCGGGCTAGTGGTATAGCAAATTGCTCCCTGAGCATGCTTGCCGTTTTGTTTTACGGCTTTAATTGAGGACTTGAGATTACGCACATCATTCATGGCATCAAATATTCGAAACACATCAATACCATTTTGTGCGGATAATTTAACAAATTCTTTCACCACATCATCGGAATAATGCCGATAGCCCAGTAGATTTTGTCCACGCAGCAGCATTTGCAAAGGTGTTTTGGGCAGAGCCCGTTTTAATTGCTGTAAACGTTCCCAGGGATCTTCTCTGAGAAAACGGATACAGCTGTCGAAGGTAGCACCGCCCCAGACCTCCAGTGACCAGAACCCGATGTTGTCAAGTTTGTCGCAGATCGGCAGCATGTCGTCTGTGTGCATACGAGTGGCTATGAGTGATTGATGACCATCTCGTAATACCGTTTCGGTGACACGTGTTTTAGATTTATTTTTAGCCATCTTTTGTCCTGTTGCTGATGATAAAACCTTTACAAAACTATGAGGTACTTGAAAAACTGCTCTTAGCTTCCCCCTAATAAGTAAAAATTACATTCCCTGATGTGCTGCAATGGCGGCTGCAAAAGCCAGTGCCAGATGCCGTTGTGAACATTTCACTGAATAATTAATTAATTCCGGATGCTGTTCCACAAAACTGGTGTTAAATTCAGCATTGATAAAATCTTCTGCATTTAAAAT
>DAOVUE010000238.1 GCA_030632745.1 Pseudomonadota bacterium
AGGTACAGGGGAATTTAAACCTGAAATCACGGTAAGCTGTAAAAAATGCGATGGTAGCGGAACTTTCAGCTCTGAGTGTAAAAAATGCGGTGGTGATGGTGATTTTACGGTGACTTGTCGCAAATGTGGCGGTAATGGCTGGCATAAATATTAGCAAAAAACACCTACGTACGTCATAATGGCAGCAGTTTTGTACGGTTTTTAATTAAAGTTGGGTAGTGTTTATTAATACGGTGTTGTATATTTCTTATAAATTTCCGTTGTTATCAACTAATCCCGCATCTTGAAGGGATTGTATGGCTTTTTCCTTGCTGGAAAGTGTTTCTTTGGCGTAGACAGCCAGACCTTTTAAAATTCTTTTAGCATCTTCTTCGTTCATAAACTTATCCTAAAATATGAATATTCCAATTATGAGTTGCTGTAAAATTATAATTCAACCCTCCCCTCCCCCATCTACCCATACGGGCACCGAGGTAAGGAAAGGGGAGGTTAAGAGCCATTTTTCAAGTACCTCTTTTCTTTGTCGAATTTAGTATGTATGCATTACAATATAATCCCAAAAAAAACACTATTATTTCTCGGCTGCAATCTCTTGTGAATCATCAGAAGAATCTTTCGATGGTAGAAGCTCTGCTCTGATTTTTGTCTCAATTTCATCAGCAATATCAGGGTTTTCTTGAAGAAAAGCACGTACTTTTTCTTTTCCCTGACCTATCTTCTCGCCATTGTAGCTATACCAGGCACCGGCTTTATCAATCAGTCCCTGTTTAACACCAATGGATATTATTTCACCCATTTTTGAAATACCTTCACCATACAAAATGTCAAATTCTGTTTGTTTAAATGGTGGAGCCACTTTATTTTTAACTACTTTTACTCTTGTCTCATTCCCTAAGATTTCATCACCTTTTTTGATGGCACCAATACGTCTAATATCTAAACGAACTGAGGCATAGAACTTAAGTGCATTACCACCGGTTGTTGTTTCAGGGTTGCCAAACATAACACCAATCTTCATACGAAGCTGGTTGATAAAAATCACCATCGTATTAGAACGTTGGATGATACCTGTGAGTTTACGCAAAGCCTGAGACATTAAACGAGCCTGCAGCCCCATATGAGAATCACCCATATCACCATCAATTTCAGCCTTTGGCGTCAGGGCGGCCACTGAATCAATGACCAGTACATCTACCGCACCGGAACGTACCAGCATATCGGTAATTTCCAGTGCCTGTTCACCGGTGTCCGGTTGTGAAACTAATAAATCATCGACGTTCACACCCAGCTTTTCAGCATAAACAGGATCCAGGGCATGTTCTGCATCGATGAAGGCTGCTGTGCCTCCCAATTTTTGTGCTTCTGCGATAACCTGTAATGTGAGAGTGGTTTTACCTGATGATTCAGGTCCGTAAATCTCAACCACTCGCCCTTTGGGTAAGCCGCCAATTCCAAGGGCAATATCTAATCCCAGAGAACCGGTAGAGATAGAGTCAATCTGTGCAATTCCTGCATCACCCATGCGCATAACAGAGCCTTTACCAAATTGACGATCAATTTGTGAAAGAGCTGCATCCAGTGCTTTTTGTTTATTGTCATCCATAATATTTTCTTTTCCTATTTTATTAATCTCTATTCTACATTCCTGAACTAAAGTTCTGAAGCTTAGAAATAAGTGGTGTTATTGTTAATTTGATATTTGTACGGCAATTATAAAAGCTCTTTTATAGCAGGTCAAGAACTGAAAGCAATTAGAAATCATTTTCTTTCTGAGGGACTTGTAGGTATCTCTTATATTTGATGATTAACAATTATTTGATACAGTTCGTGTAAAGAAAAATCAGCGGATTGTTGTCTTACCTGTTCACGATCACCGACAAACAACTTTGTCATCGTAAGGCTATTGTATTGATTCGTTTTGTTATCTTTATATGCCCAGGCAAAACAAACCGTTCCAACCGGCTTTTTTTCACTGCCGCCCTGCGGTCCTGCAATTCCTGTAATGGCTATGCTATAGTGGGCCATAGAATGATTTAAGGCACCTTCAGCCATTGCAGATGCAACGGGCTCACTAACTGCACCCTGTTGTTTTATTAAATCAGCATCCACACCGATCATCTGTTCCTTGGCCAAATTACTATAGGTTATAAAGCCCCGTTCAAACCATTGCGAACTGCCGGCACGATCGGTTATAAGTTTGGCAACAAGTCCGCCTGTACAGGATTCAGCAGTAGTAATTTGTAATTTTTGAGCAATACAGATTTCAGCTAATTTTTCTATTATTTTATGTGCCGTATTCATCTATTCTTTTCACTTAATTGCTGTAGAAACTGGTTAAATTGAAGATTCAGTATTATAATGAGCGAGCTATATATCTATTTTCACATTGAATATCTGGATTGTTACAGACAATGCAAGTTTCTCATTCTACTCTTTCTGCAGCTCTATTTTCAGCCATCGGAGCCAGCACTGCAGGATCTAAACGGCCTGCGCTTCAATATCCGCTTCAGCCTGTTACTATTGAAGGGCAGATAGTTGAAGATCAGCAGAAGAGCAAAAGTAACGCTTCAGTTAAAGACAGAGATGAAAATCTCTCTTTAGACAAAGAAACGCAACAACAGCAGTCTTCAAATTCCCAGGTTGATAACTCAGCCAGTCATTTATTAATACAGGCAAAACTTAATAATAGTATTCAGACGGCGAACAGTCCTGAACGTCTTGGACCAACAAACAGTCCTGAACCCGTAACAAACACGCAATCCGGAATACCGCACGTCAATAGCTTCCCTTTCAGTAATAGAAGAAGTTTCAACGGTCTGGCAGGAGAGTATTTAGTACTTCAAAGTTATCTGAACAATGAACCCGCAAATTATCTTATTGCTGATAACAGGTCTAAAAATATTGATATTTTTATTTAATTTAACTCACTTCTCTTAACTCACTTCTTTTAAAGACATCCCGACAATATACTTTTTACTTTCTTTATCCTCAGCGACACGAACGACTGTTGCTTTAGCACTCAAGGGTGTTACAGTTTTAATAACCGGGTGAACAATAATATTCAATTCCTGACCTTCAGTTAATGGCTGTTCAGTAATAAAACTGACTCCATCAGCACTTAAGTTTTTACCTTCACCTGAAAATTTCTCAGAACTTCCCGACTCAGAAAATTCAACCTGGCAATCCACAGACATACGATAAAAAGAACGTTGTTCATCATAATTGATTGACATAAGTGATACTCTTTAAAATGGCTTTTATAATTAACTTCTAGTTAACAGCTTGTCCTACATAATAGCAGTAATTGATATAAAAGTAGAAAAATAATCAAACATTACGGCTTTATTTTAATTTTGAGTAAATAGGGTTTTTTTTCAGACGTCACGTAATAATTTTTTCTATTTTTTGCAAGGCACATTGCTTCCGGTTGAAATAATTTTTTATAGCTTAAAGAATAATCATACACCCAGTTATTACTCTGTTTTGATGAAACTCTTTTAAAACGGTGGATACGGGCATAAGTATTGATGGACATTATTTTCCCGTCAGCACTAATATCCAGGGCACTGGGTTTAATTATATCTTTAAATTCAGCCGTTTTTATCGCTGTTTGTAGTTTTTCCGGATCGGCAGGTTTTAAGGGCAGTTCAAACAGAAAAGCATGGGCGCTGCGCTTTGACAGTATGAGTATTTTTTCTCGTAAAATATCAACCGCAGCAGATTCCACATCATAGGACTCTCCATTCTCAAATTGAAAACTAAATGACCATGCCGGCGATAGACAGGATTGACCGTTTGTTTTAAAAGAGTTAAAAGAGTTTAAAGAGTTCTTTAAGTCGGGTTCTTTGATAATATAAATCTGATAATTAAATCTTAATCTAAAATTGTCACCCGTGTCCGCTATCAATAAATAAGATTTTCCATGCAGTTTAAAGGCATCCATATCCTCCCAGTCAATAGCTTCCATCTCTCCCATGGCATTAGC
>DAOVUE010000181.1 GCA_030632745.1 Pseudomonadota bacterium
GCATCCGGGCATTACCGGTAATATGTCGGTGGAATTGACTGTTTGCGGTGATGAAGTGGTTGAAGGTATCACTCATGTGGGTTATCTGCATCGCGGCTTTGAAAAACTGATGGAGCGTCGTACTTTTATTCAGTGTTTCCCGATTGTGTGTCGCATTTGCGTCCCCGAACCGGATTTTAATGAATATTGCTACGCCGCTGCAGTAGAGGAACTGGCGGGTATTGAAGTGCCTGAAATGGCTGACTGGATCCGCACTTTGATCCTTGAGATGGGGCGTATTAACAGCTATCTGATGTATTGTGGCGGTCAGGCCGGTAGTTTTGGTATGGGGGTGATTGGTCAGTGGACTACCTATGTGCGTGACCTGATGCTGGATCGGTTTGAAGAACTCACTGGTGCCCGTATTTATCATATGTTTATTTTGCCGGGTGGTGTGCGCGATACGCTGCCTGAAGGCTTTGCACAACGTATGGAAGAGACTCTATGTGAAATTGAAACTACTATGAGTGATGTTTATGATACGATGTTTTGTAATGCCGTGTATAAAAAACGCAGTGTGGGCGTAGGTGTTATTGATGTTGACTGCATGGATAGCTATGGTATTACCGGACCCAATGCCCGTGCTGCGGGTGTGGCAAAGGATGTACGTATAGATCAACCTTATCTGGTTTATCCTGAACTGGATCTTGAACCCATTTTGGGACAGGATTCTGATATCTATACCCGATCTGATGTGCGACGTCGTGATTTACTGCAGTCAGTTGATCTGGTACGTCAGATTTTAGCTAAAATGCCAAAAGACGGTCCGGTGATGACTAAACTGCCCAATGTATTGCATTGGAAAATTCCTCGTGGCGAGACCTATGTGCGGGGTGAATGTTCACGCGGAGAGTATGGTTATTATCTGGTGACAGATGGTAGTGGTTATCCGCGCCGGGTGAATGTCCGCGGGCCTTCTTATACCCATGCTATGGCTTTACTGGAGCGCATGATTGTGAACTTAAATATTGCAGATGTGGCCGGGTTGATGGTTTCGCTGCATACATATCCGCCAGAGATAGAGAGGTAATGAAAATATGAGTATTCGAGACCTCCTGTCACCTTTTACCGCCTGGAAATATGTACTGCGCAATCCGGTAACTATTCCTGACCCGCTTAATGAGCGTCCCGGCAGTGCCCGTTATCGTGGTTTTCATAAAAATGATAATGAAAAATGTATTGGCTGCGGGACCTGTGAAGCAATCTGTCAAAACGGGGCTATTGATATGCTTCCCGTTGCACAGGCTGAAACTAAGCCGGGGGATTCAGGTCTGCGTCCGCGCATTGATTATGGCCGCTGCTGCTGGTGTGCTTTATGTGTCGATGTCTGTATGACCAGCTCCTTAACCATGTCTAACGAATACAAGTGGATTGAAAGTGATCCCGATGCCTTTCGTTTTACACCGGGTGTGGATAAGAAATTCTGGGATAATGCGGAACTGGGTTATCAGCGCCCTGAAGGCCATCGCCTGACGGAACAGAAGCGTGTGGAAATGGGGGAAATGGAAGCCGAACAACGCATTGATTCTTTTGCTGAGATTGTTGACGGCTATACTATTGAGCAGGCAAAACTGGAAGCGGATCGCTGTGTTTCCTGTGGCTTATGTATTGCAACCTGTCCTGCACACATGGCTATCCCTGACTATATTGACGCGGTACGGGAAGGTGATTATGAGCGGGGATTAAAATTACTTTATGATACGAATCCCTTCTCAAATGTATGCGGCAGAGTCTGTACCCGAAAATGTGAAGATACCTGTGCATCACGGCACGAAGGCGATCCTATTGCTATTCGCTGGCTCAAGCGTCATATTATCGATCAGGTACCGTATGAAAAATATCGTGATATTATTGGTTCTCCGGACTCAGCTACGGGTAAAAAAATTGCCATTATAGGTGCCGGTCCGGCGGGTTTGACCACTGCTTTTGATCTGGTGCGTAAGGGTCATGAAGTTATTGTTTATGAAGCCCAGGCAGCTGGCGGTGGTATGACCCGTTATGGTATACCTGAGTATCGCTTACCCTATGATGCACTGGATAGAGATATCAATCTCATTATTTCATTAGGGGTTAAGATTCATTACAACACAAAAATTGGTGCGGATATTTCCATGCAGCAGCTGACACACGACTTCGATGCTGTGGTGCTGGCTATTGGTCTGCAGGAAGGGCGTCAAACCCGCATTCCCCGATCAGAACATGAGAAGGTCTATCGTGCCGTTGATCTGCTGGATAAAATTACCTCTAAAGAAGCATTTGACTTACCTCATTGCGCGGTTGTAATCGGCGGTGGTAATGTCGCCATGGATATTGCTCGATCTCTTGCCCGACTGCAGAAGCAGCAATATGGCAAGGTGGATGTTGTAGTAACCGCTATGGAAGATCAGCAGCACTTTATGGCTGATGCAGATGAAATTAAAGAATCATTAGAAGAAGGAATTGTTATTCAGGACAATTGTGGTCCGCAAGGCTGTGAAATTGATGAATCCGGTAAATTAATTGGTCTTAAAACCTGGAAGGTTCTGTCTATTTTTGATCAAAATAAACGCTTTTCACCCGTATATGATGATAGTGATGAAACTGTTTATGCCTGTGATACAGTTATTGAGGCCATTGGACAATTTTCTGATACCTCACTGCTTGGAGATGCACTGACAGAGAAACTGGAGTGGGATAGGGGACGTATGCAGGTTGATAGTGATGGTCGAACTTCAGAATCATGGCTCTGGTCAGCAGGGGACTGTGTTAACGGCCCGGATGTGATTCATGCGGTAGCAGATGGTCATAGAGTGGCAAATAGTATTCATAACTACCTTTTGGAAAAAATATAAAGAGTAAACTATGGTAGAAAATGCAGAAGGGCATGTTTCAGGCAAACAAAAATTACAGGCCTGCAGTACATTAAAAGAAATTCTCCAGCAGGCTACGGAGTTTGAACGTACAGCCAGAGATTTCTATGCTGAATTATCACCCAAAGTGAGTAAGCGTATTCGTTATCTGGTGGATGAATTAGTCATTGAAGAGCAGGCTCATTATGATTTGTTTACTGAATTAGCTGATGATCCTGAGGTGGCAGAGCAAATCAAACTGGAAATTATGACTCCACCGGGTAATAAACGGTTCTCTGACTGTATTCAATTGCCGGATCTGGGTGACAATCCCGATGATCAAACTATTTTACAATATGCTCTGGGCCGTGAACAGGCGGCCATGGATCAATATAATTCACTGGCTGAAAATACTCCTGAAGGCCAGCTGAAAGACGTATTTACTTTTTTAGCTCAGGAAGAAACTGAACATAAGAATGATCTGGAAAAACTATACTATGAAGTGGTTCATAGCGGCGGGGTTTAATCGAATTAAGACCTTGCTTTACAGGAAGGCTGAGGAAGGAAGTATTGATGTCTATTTCAATTACAATATAAGGAGGTACTTGCAAATCTCCGTCATTCCCGCATTCTTTTAGCGGGAATCCATATTTATTGACTGTAAGTCTTTGATTTATAGATTCCTGCCTTCGCAGAGCCTGCTCCTGGCGTATGCAGGGGAATGACGGAGTTTTGCAAGTACCTCTACTGATGATAATTTTATATGGCATTTTCTGCTGAAACAGTGTATTGACACATAGAAAATAAATACATAAAATACATAAAATATGTATTTTGTGAGGAAAATGAAATGCACGCATCAATAAGTACGACTGAACTTGTTCGTAATCTCTCTATTATTATTGATAAAGTCAGAATATCCGGTCAAAGCCTTTCCATAACGAAGGGATCTCAAACCGTAGCAGAATTGTCACCACCACCTCAATCAGGGTATCCGGTTAATAAATTATCAGGCTTTTTGACTTCTCTCCCGAAACTGAATGATGATGCTCCATCTATGGCCGAAGATTTGAAAACTCTGAAGCAAAAGGCAAAATTACCTGGCAGCCTATGGGATTAATAATTGACACTAATTTTTTTATCGATGTGGAAAATAAACGTCTCAATCTGGATAAACTGAGTACATTGACTGAATATGGTGAAGCTTATATCGCTGCAATAACAGTTTCTGAATTACTTGTTGGTGTGCATATGGCTAAAACAGTCGATATCAGAATCAGACGCTCTGCATTTGTTGAACCTAAAAAACGCAGTTGCCATCTACTACAACGACCAAAAGCACTGCACCTAAATGATTTTCTAAATATTTTGGCTTCACCCGTAGAATGACTACGAATAAAGCCAAAATACCCAGTAAAACCCTTTATCTACAGCACTTTTGACCGTTTCGTTACGATGTCAACGGCGTTTTCTAGGTTGAAAGTATTCTGACAGCAATTCCCATTCTGAAATTTGATGAAAAAGTTGCTCGATCTTATGCTGAGATTTATTCCTATTATTTAAAACCTCGTAATAAATCTGCATCCAATGTACACGACCTTCAAATTGCTGCAACCGCTCTGGCTCATGATTATGCGGTTTTAACAAGCAATGTTGATGATTTTAATAAGATCCCTGGTGTCTCAGTGCTGACTCCCTGATAAAAGTTCCTTATTGATAAATTACTGTATTTCGACCCAATGATTTTGCCTGATAAAGAGCCTTATCGGCTCTTTTTAGCAAGCTGCTGATATCATCATCATTATGTATTGAGGTGACACCAAAGCTGCAGGTGAGTCTTAAATCGTCTATAAAATGGTGTTCCTGTATAGATTGTCTGATCTCTTCAGCATAAGAA
>DAOVUE010000035.1 GCA_030632745.1 Pseudomonadota bacterium
AAGACTGCCCTGTGTCTGCAGAATTATTAATAGATTTACTGCTGCGTATTAAAGACAATACTATTTCCGGAAAAATTGCTAAAGATGTGTTTGAGGCCATGTGGGCAGGTGAAGGTGATGCTGATGGGATTATAGATAAAAACGGTTTAAAGCAGATGACTGATACAGATGCTATTGAAGCCATTATTGATGAAGTGATTAATAATAATCCCGCACAGGTTGCAGAATTTCAATCGGGTAAGGATAAGCTCATTGGCTTTTTTGTGGGACAGGTAATGAAAGCTTCTAAAGGTAAGGCAAATCCCGGCCAGGTCAATCAATTATTACAACAAAAATTAAAGCCCTGATCTGCCCCCGGAAAGGCTCCTGGCTTGCAGGATTAATATAATGTCTAAAACCAGAAAAGCAGTGGATAATCTTTATGGATAAGTTAAGTCGCTTTCTTTTTGATAGCGCTAATGTGCGTGGTGAAATTGTTCAGCTTAAGGATTCCTGGCAGGCCATGTTGTCTAATCACGCTTATCCAAAAGTAATTCGTGATTATTTAGGTGAAACGGTTGCTGCCTCGGTTTTATTATCAGCAACGTTAAAATTTGAAGGCTCACTTACTATTCAGGCCAATGGTGATGGCGGTGCTCTGACTTTGCTGGTGGTAGAGTGCAGCAATGATTTTGGAGTGCGTGGTGTGGCCAAATACTCTGAGCCAATACCTGAAGAAGATGATTTAAAAACGCTGTTAGAAAATGGAACTTTAGTTATTACTATTGAGCAGGCCAAAACTAAAGAACGTTATCAGGGTATTGTGGCATTAGAAGGTAATAGTATCGCTGAGTTTCTGCAAGGTTATCTGATTCGTTCTGAACAACTGGAGACCAGAATTTTCCTGGCAGCAGATGAACAGGCAGTGGGTGGGTTATTATTACAGCAGCTTCCAGGTCAGCAGGAAGATGATAGCTGGGAACGTATTACTCATCTGGGAAGTACCATCAAGGCTGAAGAATTACTGGGCCTGGAGGCAAAAAAAATTCTACACCTTTTATACCATGAAGAAGATATACGCTTATTCGATGCACAATCAGTCCACTTTCAATGCAGCTGCAGCAGAGTAAAAGTGACCAAAATGCTGCGCTCTATCAGTCATCAGGAAGCCGCTGATATTATACAGGAGCAAGGCAATATATCTGTTGCTTGCGAGTTCTGCGGCAAGTCTTATCAATTTGATGAAATTGATATTGCTGAAATTTATTCCACACATATCCAACCTTCTGATTCATCAATTCGACACTAGAAAAAACAATAAGACCCATTCACCCATCAACCCATCAACCCATTCACCCATCCACCCATCCACCCATCCACTAATATCCTTGCGTTTACTACGTAAAATCCGAAACAAAGGTGACGCGAATACGTATAGTTATTTAGGAGCAATAGCCTGATAATAATAACTAATAAAACTGCAGCATAAAGTGAGAATATAAATGACCTGGTTAGAAAAAATAATACATCCTTTGAGTTATCGTAAGATTGTCGCAATAAATGGTAAATCCTTATGTATTGAATGGACTGATCGGGCTGATTCAGTTTTAAGAGAAAAAAAAGAGACTTTGAATATTGAAATGGAGCTTTATTTTTCAGGTATGATAAAAAAAATTGTTATATTTCATCATTCGTATAAAAAACACACGGATAAAAGTAGTTTACACAGTATTACAAAACAAATAAACGTCTGGTTTCATCCGGTTACTTCATGTGTTGGTCAAGCCTGTGATGCCCTGCACCATCAAACTACAATGGATGTAGATATTAAGAATTTACATAATTACTATCCTAAAAAACTTAATATTGATTATAAAAATAATCATTGGGAAGGGAGTTTTTGTTAGAGAAGTTAGAAATGTTTGAAAACTGATAAATACTCTTTCTGAAATTCATTATCCCAGGTAAATTGAATAATAGTAAATTTTTTATTGATCTAGATCAATAAAAACGCTATTATAATACCTGACTAATTTACTAAGGAATTAAAAATGAGAAGAAGCATTATGGTTTTTGGTTGTACTATGGAAGATGGTTCGCAGGTTACTTGTGAAGATGAAGGTGTTGTTTCTGTTAGAGTTCATCCTGATCACTCTGTAACTGTAACCAATTCAGATAATGATGAGAGTGAAGTTGGCGGGAAGTGGGTAGGCTACGTTCCTAGATTTAACTAAAAAGTAAGCTTTGTATTGAGTATCATTTTTCTGTAAAGGATATTATGGAATGAGCAGGGCTTGTCCGGGATTCTTTTGCTGTAGTGGTTTCGCAGAGCTACAGCAAAAGAGAGCTACAGCAAAAGAGAGTTGCCGCAAAAGAATTCTATTAACTCTTAAGTAACAAAAATTAACTAATTAAATTTTCAGTACATTTTATGTTACTGATAATCCATTCAGCCAAATTTTTTTTGTTGACGACTCTTGAATAACAAAAACACACACAAATGATTTTAGTAACTTCTCAATAAGTCCGTGACTAACCTGGATATTACATATCGTCATCCCCGAAGTCTTTTATCGGGGATCCATTTTTAGTAATAGATTCCCGATAAAAGACTTCGGGAATGACGTTAATAGAGAATAGTTGCACGGACTTATTGAGAAGTTACTGATTTTAAGCCATTTTTATGTTATTAGGTAGAGTTGTTTTTTCTTACTCTACCTTATCCTGTGCTTAAAATAAGTCGTGCCAATTTTTTTGGCTGTGGGCACTCCTAATCTTTTTTAAGCACCAAATTTGACAAATTAATTAATTCGGATAAATTTTTTGCACCCATCTTTTCCATTGCCTTAGAACGGTGAATTTCAACGGTCCGAGTGCTTATATTCAGTTCATAAGCAATGACTTTATTTAATTTTCCCGCCACAACTTCGGTAAAGATTTCTCTTTCTCTGGGTGTTAAAGAATCGTATTTTAGCTGAGCTTCCTGCTGCACATCATGTTCGTTATGGCGTTTTTGATCAATATCCATTGCTTGTGATATGCGGTCTAACAGCTGCTGATCACTGAACGGTTTTTGCAAAAAATCAATGGCACCCTTCTGCACTGCTTTAACCGCCATGGGTATTTCACCATGACCGGAGATCATAATAATAGGTAATAAGGCATTATTTTTTGCTAGTTTTTCCTGTAAGTCCATACCACTCATGCCGGGCATACGAATATCTAAAATAAGACATCCCTTTTGGTCAGGATCAAATTGAGAAAAAAACTGGTCAGCTGATGCAAAACATTCTACAGTATAACCCACTGATTTTATTAATAGACGCAGGGCTGCCCGTATAGCGGGTTCATCATCCACAATAAAAACCATTGGCTGGTTTTCTTTAGAAGTTTTGGTAGAGCTTGAATTTGGCAAAATGTCTCCTAAACTCAAAATAGATTAATGTTAAAGAGTATAATGCCATATTGGCAGGACAATGCCAATACTTACTCTGTACATACTCTTTACTTACTCTGACTATTACTCTGAATTTAATCATAAAATAACCATTATGCCAAAAAAATTATTACACTCACTTAAATTTCAAATTACTGCTGTATTATTTCTGCTGTTATCTCTCTTTTCATTTGCAATTTCTTATACACTTTATACTATTGATGAGCGGGAAAAAGAGATGGCTGCCCTGCATGTGATTAATCGCCTGCAATTGATTACCAGCTATATGGATATGCAGAGCATGAATTATCTGAAAAATGCTCCGCAAAGTAATAGTGCGTATAAGCGAGATATTGATTTGTACTATGATGATTTAAAAGCACAACTTAATAGTAAAAATGAAATTATTAACTGCTTTGCTGAAGAACATTTAACTCCTGAAATGGTGGATATGGATACTGGTGTTGATTTAAATCTGGGTGATAAAACCAAACAGATATTAGAGCATCTTCAAGAAACCTGGAGTGATTATTTTAAAGAATTGAATGAGACCTTAGGTAATAGAAATGAGTCACCAAAATTAGCAGCTGCAGCACAATATATTACTGACAATCAAAACAATATAAAAAAAATAGAAGATGTTGTGGTCAGGCAGCTAAAACAGGATCTTAAGGATCGCATTAAGCGCATTAACACGGTTAATAAGGTGATACTGGCTGCAGCATTCTTAATTGCTTTACTTACCTTACTGGGATTTTATATTAAAGTTATTATTCCTTTGAATAAAGCTGCACTCGGTTTTGATCGAGTGGCCCGGGGTGATTTTGGTCATCAGGTTATTATTGATACGGATAATGAAATTGCATCAATAGCCAAAAGCTTTAATCATTTATCACAGCGAATTTATTCAATTTTCCAATTAATTGATCGTATTCAGCAAGGTGATGATTTAGATAATACCCTGGGTTTTATTGCTGAAAATTTTTCAACAATACTACCCATCAATATGACCAGTGTACTATTGCATAATGGCAATGCAGCTCTGCTTGAGTTACAAAAGAGTTATAAGGATGGTAAATCTTATAGTTTACCCAGAACATTATTTCTGGTAGAAGGAACCTTATTAGAAGAAGCCATTCAAGGCTCCCGGCCATTATTGATTGCCAATCTTCAGCAACTGGCAAAGCAGAATAAACATTATGTATTTTTGAATTTATTGGCAAAAGAAGGTATGAAAAGTGCTATTTTTCTGCATTTAACACAGGCAACACAAGTTCCTGGAATGTTGGTCTTTGCTTCACGACAGGAAAATGCCTATAGTGAAGAACACATTGAATTATTAAGCAATATTGCTCATCTGGTGACTCATAGTTTTGGAAAAACAATTAAAATGGCGGAACAAAGTCATTTAGCAGCTATTGGTGAATTTACTTCTGGAATTGTGCATGAAGTTCGAAATCCATTAACCACTATCAGTTTGGCTCTGAAGTATTTTAGCCGTCTGGAGTTAGATGAAGACGGTACAGAATGGGCTGAAATATCCTGCCATGAAGCGGAGCGTATGGGACGTTTATTAGAAGATATCCTGCTTTATGCCAGACCGGAAAAATTACAATTTAGTTCAGTCAATATATTCGAGTTGATAGCAAAGCTGGTTAATTCACATCAACTTATTGGAGAAGAGAATCAAGTATTCATTGCAGCACCACATTTCAAGCAGTCTAATGTTGAAAATAAAGTTGAACATAAATCATCTGCTGATAATAAACAACTCATAATAAAAGCAGATAGTGATCGCCTCAGTCAGGTGCTGCTCAATATCTATCGCAATGCTATTGAAGCGGCATATAAAAACAGTACCATTAATACTTATCTCTATGATGATAGTAAAGCACATCTTGTCACTATAGAAATAAATAATAAGGGGGATATTATTCCTGAACACATTTTGAAGCGCATCGGAGAACCTTTCTTTACGACTAAAAGTCGCGGCACAGGATTGGGTATGGGCATAGTAAAACGTGTGATAGAAGCCCATAGTGGTCGATTAAAAATCACTTCAACTGAAGAAAAAGGAACCAGTGTGTTTATTGTATTGCCCTATGTGAGTTAAGGGGGGTGGCATTTATTGGTCTGCACTGCGGCGAATTAACTGCAGTGCAAGCTGAGGATCTTTTATTCTTTTGAGTGTGCTGAAAATAGTCTCAGCCTGATGATAATTAGGCATGAGCCACTTAACCCATAACTTGATGCGTGGTGCAATATATTTGTTATCCAGGGCAGGGTTAAGGATCATCAGTTGATATAACTTATCCAGATGGTGACAAACTGCCTGCCAGTTTAATGTTGGTAATGCGGGTAGTGATGGTTCTGCAAGCTTATTTTTTATTTGCAGGGCTAAATCAAATGTGCCCATTGCACCACGTCCCAGCATGACACTGTCACAATGGCTTCTTTCCCTACAGGTAAAATAATCATCAACAGTCCATATTTCACCATTAGCAATAACCGAAATTGAAAGCAATTGCTTAATAGGTGCAAGAGCATCCCAGTATGCAGGTGGTCTGTAGCCATCTTTTTTTGTTCGGGCATGGATAGTAACCCAACTGGCCCCGCCATCTTGAATGGCAAGAGCATTATCATGAGCTAACAATTGATCTTCATAACCCAGGCGCATTTTTGCTGTTACCGGTATCTCTTTTGGCACAGCCTGACGCACAGACCTGACCAATTGATAAATACGATCAGGGTATTGTAACAAACTGGCACCACCCTCTCTGCGGTTGACTGTTTTTGCGGGACAGCCGAAATTCAAGTCAATTCCTGCAGCTCCTAATTGAACTGCCTTTGCCGCATTTTCAGCCATGGCATTTGTATCACTGCCTAATAGTTGTAAGTAGACAGGAGTACCCGCTTTGGTATGACTGATCGTATGCTGTGAATTATCAGCAGATCTTAGTTCAGGAAAACGTCGATAAAAAACACGTCTGGGAAATAAGGTGTCAGTTACCCGCAAAAATTCTGTTACACAATAATCATAACCCCCTATGTCTGTTAAAATTTCCCTGGCATAAACATCCGTCAAGCCATCCATAGGAGCTAAAATTATTTGCATGAGCAGACAGGGCATTCTGGATCAGCAGGTAATTTTAAACTACGCCAATCCATTGTATAGGCGTCTAATAGTAATAAACGTGAAAATAAAGGCTTACCAATAGACATAATCAGCTTCATGGTTTCAACGGCTTGAATACTGCCGATAATTCCAACTAGCGGTGATAAAACACCATTCTCTGAACAGGTTGTTGCTATTTCATCGCTATCATCTTTATATAAACAACGGTAACAGGGCCCCTTTCCCTGGTTAGCAAAGACTATTACCTGCCCTTCCATACGAATGGCAGCTCCTGATACAAGGGGAGTCTGTTGTTCTACGCAGACTCTATTAATCATAAAGCGGGAAGCAAAATTATCGGTACCATCAACAACGACATCAGCAGCTTGAACTTGCTGTGTTAAAGATTTCTGATCGAGTTTGACCGTTATAGTGCTAATTTCAATTTCGGGGTTTAATCGCTGCAATGTCTTCTTTGCAGACTCGGCTTTATTCTCACCAATACGTTCATGGCCAAGATGAATTATTTGTCGTTGTAAATTAGTCAGGTCAACATCATCAAAATCACAGATCACTAAATGACCTATACCTGCAGATGCAAGATACATAGCAATAGGTGATCCTAAACCACCCATTCCAATAATGAGTACTTTGGCATTAAGTAATTTTTGCTGCCCTTCAATGCCTACTGACGGCAGCATGATTTGTCGTGAGTAGCGCAGTAATTGTTCATCATTCATACTTGGAATAACCTGTTTTCTATAATATATAAAAATAAGATGATTATTTTAGCCTATCCGTTAGCATGAAACTATAAAAAATATCAGTATAAGAACTGAAAACAATATTTGGCTGACGGCTTTTATCTAACATGAGCAGCCTTGAGCGAATAAAAAGCGACCCCTGTCATATTTACTTTTCTTTTTATATAAAGAGAATGTTAGCAAAATGATAGCGGTAACAATATTTGGCTGAAGGCTCCCGGGATAAAGAAAATGAATAATATATTGTGTAAAAAACTTTACTTTATGAAACTCTGAGTTAAAATGTTAAAGAGGGGTATGAATATTATTTTAAATAATTGATAAAATAATAATTTGAATAAGTAACTTTTAAGTTTGTCTGCAAACTGCTAATACCCTATACGAACAAAATCAATATTCTATGTGACAATTTAGCGAGAAGAAAATGAGAATTGTATTATTAGGCGCTCCAGGTTCAGGTAAAGGTACACAGGCAAAATTATTAGTAGAAAAATATGCTATACCGCAAATTTCTACAGGTGATCTTTTACGTGCAGCTGTCAGGGATGAAACAACACTGGGTATTAAAGCAAAAGAAGCAATGGAAGCAGGTGAATTAGTTACTGATAAAATTGTGCTGGGTATTATTGAAGAGCGATTAAAAGAACCGGATGCACTGCATGGTTTTATTCTGGATGGTTTTCCAAGAAATATTCCACAGGCAGAAGCATTGGATAATATGCTTAATACTATTTATAAAGAATTAGAAAAAACAATTCTTATTGATGTTGATTTTGATGTTCTGATGCGTCGCTTGACGGGACGAAGAAGCTGTGCAGATTGTGGTCAAATGTTTAATGTTTACACCTCTCCTCCACGACTTAAAGAAGTTTGTGACACCTGTGGTGGAAAATTAATTCAACGGGCGGATGACAATAAAGATACCATTACTCATCGCTTAAAAATTTATTCTTCACAAACAGAACCTCTTATTTCTTATTATAAACAACAAAGCAAAAATGTCATTATTCAGGGAACAGGCGATGTTGAAGAAATCTTTAAGGAGATTACGGATGTATTAGATCCACTGGTTAAGTCAAAAGAACAAAATATTGTTAAAAAGAAGCCGGCAGCAATTAAGAAAAAGGCTGTTGCCGGGAAAAAATCAGCAGTGAAGAAAAAGGCTGCAGTGAAGAAGAAAGTAGTAACTAAGAAAAAGGCTGCAGTGAAGAAAAAAGTAGTGGCTAAGAAAAAGTCTGCAGTGAAGAAGAAAGTAGTGGTGAAGAAAAAGTCTGCAGTGAAGAAGAAAGTAGCGGCTAAGAAAAAGTCTGCAGTGAAGAAGAAAGTAGCGGCTAAGAAAAAGTCTGCAGTGAAGAAGAAAGTAGTGGCTAAGAAAAAGTCTGCAGTGAAGAAGAAAGTAGTGGCTAAGAAAAAGTCAGCAGCGAAGAAGAAAGTAGTAATTAAGAAAAAGGCTGCAGTGAAGAAAAAAGTAGTAATTAAGAAAAAG
>DAOVUE010000285.1 GCA_030632745.1 Pseudomonadota bacterium
ACAATTAAGGGGCTTGATTCGAGAAATAGACACTCCTACCAGGCAGGTACTGATTGATGCAAGGGTTGTTTCAGCCTCGGATAAATTTGAAAAAGATCTGGGCCTGAACTGGAAATTTGGTTCAACAAACAATGCCGGAGATCTTAAAGATAGAGGCTTTCCTTCAACCACTCAGACCACTGACGGCATAGTTGATTTGGGTAACACGCAAAAGAATCTGTTAGGTATTACTTTTGCGTTACTTAATAGTAGTTATCTGGTTGATCTGGAAATATCCGCTTCTCAGACAGAAGGAACTTCAGAGTTAATATCCAGTCCCAGAGTCGTGACTACCAATGGGGAAAAGGCCAGCATCAGAGCCGGAAAGGAAATTCCTTACCAGACTGTTGATAATGGCGGAGCCCCCAGTATTGAATTTAAAGATGCTGTATTAAGCCTGGAAGTCACGCCATTAATCATCCCCGGCAATAAAGTGCATATGAAATTAAAAATCAATAAGGATGAGATCGATGATTTAGTACCCGTTGGTATTGTGGGTTCTGCACCGTCAATTGCGACTCGGGAAATAGAGACATCAGTACTGGTCGATAATGGGGATACTATTGTGTTAGGCGGTATCTTTGAACATGATCGTTCACAGCAGACTGACTCTGTGCCTATATTAGGGGATATCCCTGTTATTGGAGCCGCATTTAGAGTGAATAACAATAGGGAAACAAAAACTGAACTGATTATTTTTATTACACCTAAGATTATGGACGAGACTTTATCTGTCAGATAATATAAACTGTTGCTATGAGCTATAACACCTATAATAATATTATTCTGATTGGAGCCATGGGGGCAGGGAAAACAACAATTGGACGGCAGATAGCTAAAATACTCGGTTTTGAATTTTTTGATAGTGATCGTGAAATTGAAGAAAAAACGGGAGCATCAATACCTCTTATTTTTGAATTAGAGGGTGAAGAGGGCTTTCGTAAACGGGAACAGGATGTTATTGCAGATCTTTGTAATAAAACCCATATTGTTCTGGCTACAGGTGGCGGTGCTATATTAAAAAAACAAAACCGGAAGGTGTTAAAACGATCAGGTACCATAGTTTATTTATGTGCAGACATTGATGATTTATTAGAAAGAACTGCGAAAGATAAAAACCGTCCACTGCTGCAGACAGATGATCCTCGAACAAAATTAAAAAATATTTTAATTGAACGCGGGCCCATTTATCGTGAATTAGCTGATATAATACTGACCACTAACAAAATGACGGTCTATGCTGCCGTTAAAGAACTGGAAGATAGATTAAGTATTGCATAATTAGCTATCCCCGCATTATCCTAGAATCATCATCCTCACACAGATTATAGAAATACTCTTAAAAAATGATAACATTAAACGTTGATTTAGACGAACGCAGCTATCCTATTTTTATTGGCCGGGATTTGCTGGAACATTTTATTAGTGACAGCTCATTGATAGCTCCCTATATCAGTGGCCGGCAAGTGGTTATTGTCAGCAATGAAACTATTGCCCCGCTTTATCTTGATAAAAGCTTAAAAATATTTTCAAATTATCAATGTAAAACGGTTATTTTACCCGATGGGGAAATTTATAAAACTTATGACGGTATCCTGCCTATTATTGATTGTTTAATGGAAAATCAATTTGATCGTCGTGTAACACTGGTTGCATTGGGCGGGGGAGTTATTGGTGATATGACAGGCTTTGCTGCAGCGATTTATCGTCGTGGTGTTAACTTTATTCAAATTCCCACCACTTTATTAGCTCAGGTCGATTCATCCGTCGGCGGCAAAACGGGTGTCAATCATCCCCTGGGTAAGAATATGATTGGAGCATTTCATCAGCCGCAATGTGTTATTGCTGATACCAATACATTAAACACTCTTGATGAGCGGCAGCTCAGTGCAGGGCTGGCTGAAGTGATAAAATATGCGTTGATTAACAGTGCTGAATTTTTTACCTGGCTGAGTAATAATATTGACGAACTCAATAATAGAAATCCTGCAGCACTGGCCTATGCCATTGAATTTTCATGTCAGGATAAGGCAGATATTGTTGCCGCTGATGAAAAAGAACAGGGGCAGCGTGCTCTGCTTAATCTGGGACATACTTTTGGTCATGCCATTGAAACGGCTCTGGGTTATGGTAATTGCCTGCATGGGGAGGCTGTGGCTATCGGCATGATTATGGCGGCCGATCTATCTGTCAGACATGGCTGGATTGATGAAAAAATTCAACAGCAGATCATAGAGCTTATTAAACTTGCCGGACTGCCGACGCAAATTCCAACAGAGTTTGATGTGCGTATTTCCGCGGCAGATTTTATCAAGCTTATGGCTGGAGATAAAAAAGTTCTTGATGGCCAATTGCATCTGGTGTTGATGGAAGCGTTAGGGAAAAGTATAATTACTGCTGATTTTGATGTCAAAAAACTTGAGCAGACATTAAACGCTTTTGCCACAGACTAATAAATACTGTTTCCCCAACCTCCTGGAGTAAAATGTGCCGCAACTGGATAGCCTTGGACTGAAAGAGAACCCATTCAATAATAATACTGCACAGCGTTACTTCTACGCTGATCAAAATCGTGCCAAAATACTGGAATCTACTGAACATCTGATAGAATTTTCAAATAATCTTCAAGTGGTTATGGGTGAACCGGGAGTAGGTAAAAGCCATTTTATGGAAGCCCTTCAGGCAAGAAAAGATAATAACTGGCGAGTGGCCATAATTGAAGATGCCAGTGAGCATGATACACTTTCTCTAATTCAAGCTATTTTAAATTCCTTTGCTGCAGTGCCCGATGATGATACTGAGTTATTAGAGGCTCTGGAGAACCAGCTGTCAGAAATTATTCAACTGGGATTTAAGCCGGTATTATTAATTGACAATGCACAGGCTTTATCTGCTGATTCATTGCGTTTTTTATTGCAGTTGTCACGTCAGCAGCAGCATGATGAGCCCTATATTCATATTGTTTTGTTTGCCACGAGCATTATTAGTGACATGCTGCAAGCCCCTGAATTTAAAGATTTTAGAGATATTATTCATATTGCGATCATTAATAACTTCGATAAAGAAGGTGTTTTCGGTTATTTGAGACATAAGTTGACAGTGGCCGGATTTAATCGGGAATCTCCATTTACCCCGCGTATTGTTGACAGTATTTACAAAAATTCAGCAGGAATACCAGAGCAGATAAACTTTTTTGCCAGTAAATTTCTCGCTTCCAGCGGTAAAGCTGAAAACTACATTGAAACAGAACCCGCAGCTGCTATAGTTCCAGATAGAACTGCGACAACTCATATTAAAAATGGTATTAAAAATGATAATGAGAATATCAATGCCTTTAATGCTATGGATATTGATGACGTGCAAAATAATGATCAGATTGATGAACAACTGAATCGCTTAACAGAAAAATTTGATGAAATTGAGCAATTGGGCGAACAATCTGATGACTATTCTTACCCGGATGAAGATTTTATCGATAAAGAACAGATAGAAGACGATTCTGCTAATGGAAGTTTTATGCATCAGCCTTCCTACAAAACAAACAATTCAAAATTATCAAAGTTCATTATTCCTGCTGCTTTAGGTGCTCTGG
>DAOVUE010000116.1 GCA_030632745.1 Pseudomonadota bacterium
ATCCAGACAATTTTCCCTGCAACAGGCAATTTATTGGCTTCATCCAGTAGAGAAAGGAGTATAAAAACTTCATCACCTAATTTATATTGTTTATTGGTTGGAATAAACAAACCACCATTCACAACAAATGGCATATAAGCAGCGTATAGTGCACTTTTGTCTTTAATAGCCAGTGCTAAAATACTCTGCCGAGCCTGATTTGGGCGTTTCATAATATAGGACTCTTTATTTAGTATCGTTTAGTATTGCTTGATTTAACCTGGGTTTAAGCTTCTAGTCTATATTTTGCAATTTTTCCAGTCAATAAACAATAGCTCAAATAATAAATTTATATTAATCTGACCTTGTATTTCGTAGTATGCTTTATTAATTAACTCAGACAATTTTAGTAATTTCTTAAAATGTAATTGATATGCCAGCTCACTCAGCTGCTGAATATAATCAATATTGTTAATATTATTAATTAAATTCTCTGAGTTGTTTTGTCTGCCCCTCTGTGAAAGTCTGGCTAAATCAATCACCATAGAGTCAATCCAGTAAATCACATCATAGGCTGAAATAGTTAATAGCTTCTTTTTTGATTTAGTCTGTTTAGATTGACTTTTTACCTTTTTACTGAGTTCATCAGCCACCTGAACCGCATCAGCTGAATTAAGATTAATTGATAGAAATTGTTCAATAATAAACTGGCGAATTTCAAGCTGTTCACTTTTATTCAAAGCCAATGCCAGTAACGGGGAACCGTTTGCCAGACTCAACATCAGCTTTGCCTGATGCTGCTCCTGAGGTGAGAACTGTTGTTGTAACCAGTTTAATCCGACTTCCATTTCCGGTATAAATAAATCAACTGTTCGGCAACGACTTCTAATCGTCGGCAGCAGTGCCTGTTTTTTATGGGTCAACAATATAATAATAGTATCAGACACCGGTTCTTCCAGTGTTTTCAATAAACTATTAGCAGCATTTTGATTCATTGCTTCAGCAGGTTCGACAATAATTACTTTCTTTCCATTAAACTGACTATTAAGAACACTCCACTGAATTAACTCCCTCACACTATCAACCGGAATTATTTTTTTATTTTCCGGAGTTGTCAAATGATACACATCAGGATGATTTCCTGCAGAAAAAAGCCGGCAGGAACGACATTGATGACATGGCTCATTTTGTGAAGCAGTGCACAATAAACCTTTGGCTAAGTAAAAAGCCAGATCTTTTTTTCCAATACCGGCAACACCATTGAGCAATAAAGCATGCGGAAAATGATCATTAGCGACATTCGAAGTATATAATTTCTGCCAGATTGATTCCTGCCAGGGATAATAGCTGGTGTTAGTATACCAGGATGCTGCTTCTGCATCAGGCAGTGTATTATCCGTAGATTCAATCATTGCAGGTTAATCGATCCATTATGGCAATAATCTGTTGACGAACTTCATCTATTTCAGGCCGGGTATCAACAATATGAAAGCGTTGAGGATTATCCTCTGCAAGCTTTAGATAAGCTGCTCTAATGCGATTAAAAAAAGACAGCTGTTCCTGTTCAAAACGATCCGCTTCACCCCTGTTACGCACTCGCTGCATACCCAGTTCCACAGGAATATCCAGTAAAATAGTAGCATCAGGGCGTAAATCACCCTGTACAAATTGCTCTAACTGGGCAATTTTCTCCCAGGATAGACCTCTGCCACCCCCCTGATAAGCATAAGAGGCATCAGTAAAACGATCACTGAGGACCCATTGACCCGCTTCTAATGCCGGAATAATCAACTCATTAAGATGTTGTGCTCTGGCAGCAAACATCAATAATAATTCTGCATCATGGCATAAACTGCTATGGGCTTTATCGAGTAATAAATCACGGATTTTTTCAGCAATTGGAGTCCCACCCGGCTCACGCGTAGAAATAAAATCAATTTTTTTCTCCCGCAGATAATCCTGAATATAACGGATATTCGTTGATTTACCCGCTCCTTCAGAGCCTTCAATCGTTATAAACTTACCTTTGTACATTGTTTTTTGATCTTTCTATTTCTTTAAAATATATTTTCGTACTGCACGATTATGTTGTTTCAAGGTCTTAGAAAAAACATGTCCTCCTGTACCATCCGCCACAAAATACAAACTTTTACCTTTATCCGGATGCAATACGGCATGAATTGCCTCCCGTCCTACCAGAGCAATTGGTGTGGGTGGAAGGCCATCAATCTGATAAGTATTGTAGGCTGTTTTTTCATTAATATCACGGCGCCGGATATTTCCTTTATAGCGTGTTCCCATACCATAAATAATAGTAGGATCCGATTGCAGGCGCATTTTTTTATTCAAACGACGGATAAAAACACCGGCAATTTTGCTTCGCTCACTATTTCCCCCTGACTCTTTTTCTACAATAGAAGCCAGAATCAAGGCCTCATAAGGTGTTTTTAATGGCAGATCTTCTGCTTTCTGCTGCCATTCCTGAGCCAGAATAGTTTGCAATTGCTTATATGAACGCTGTAAAAACTGTAAATCAGTAGTACCTTTAGGAAAATTATAAGTATCAGGATAAATTAAGCCTTCAAGCTTATCGTGCGGGCTATTAAGTTGCTTTGCGAGTTCAGTAATATCCATTAAAGCAGTCGTATTTAATAAATTATTGTCCTTATTAATCTGTTCTACAGCTTCTTTAAACGACCAGCCTTCAACAATCGTCAGAGCATATTGCACAACTTTACCTGACACAAATAAATCAACCAGATCAACACTGGTCATCCCGGGTTTTAAACTATATTCACCTGCTTTTATTTTCCCTGCCTGTTTTGATAAACGGGTATATAAACGAAAGTAGTCAGCATGTTTAATAATTTTTTTCTGCTGCAGGGATTGAGCTATTTGTTTAACTGTATTACCTTTACTAATAGTGAAAGTCTGAGCATTAGTTAAAGAAATAGGGTTTTGTAAAAAGATTTTGTATTCATTCCAGTACCAGCCCAGAACAAAGCTGCCCAAAATAATCAGCAAAGCAATAAGTTTAAATAATTTTTTTATCATATTTGATTAAATAGCTGCTTAAGTAGTTGCTTAAGTGGTTGTTTAAGCGGTTGTTTAAGTAAAAATCAATTAAATTGAGTTGGATGCTTTAATTTTTTATTTATTATTGCAGATAATTGATTGCTTATTGTTCGCTCAGTATAACACCATTGCAATGAATCATTCACAGTGATAGAAGCCACGGGAAGAATAGCATAAATACTATTAGTAAAAAATACTTCCGTCGCCCGACTTAATTGCTGCAGAGCATAATGTCCTTCCTGAACTTTTAAAGTCAGAGAAGTGGGAGCCAGAGAGATAACAGCTTCTCTCATGGTACCCAAAACACCGCAATTATCAATTTTTGGAGTACATAACAGACCATTAAGCACAAAAAACAGATTACTGCTGATGCCTTCTATCACTAATGAATCCAGTGGCTTAGAAGCGGAATAGGATAACATCAGCCCTTCCTGATAATCCTGCTGATATTCGTTAGCAGAGTGAAGTTCATTACGAGCCAGCACCTGTTCCAGACGATTCAAATGTTTAATCCCGGCCAGAGCCGGCTGATTGGCTAAACGGGTTTGACAAACCACTGCATGAATACCCTTTTCATAATCAGTTGCCTCCCGTTCCGGCCATGGATGAAGCATAATAATCACACTTGGATGCTGGACTGTTGGAAACAAATAACCACGACCGCCTGAACCACGGCTAATGATTAATTTTAAAATCTGCCGTGTACTGTTTACTGGTACTGTACCATTATCCCGCACTGTGCCATTATCCCGCACTGTGCCATTTGCCCGCTCTGCATTGTTTTCCTGAAGTGCAGTTAATTTAATTTCACTATTTATTTGATCCAGTAAATCATCTTCATCAGGTAATTCAATCATCAGTCGACCGGATCCATTTTGCAAACGCTGCCAGTGTAAACCCCAATGATGCAATAAACCATCTATAACAGCAATTGTTTCAAACAACCCGTCACCATAGGCCAGACCTCTATCCAGAACGTCTATTGTGTGCTGCTGATGCCCATTAACAAGTGTCATTTTAGTCAAATACCATTAACTGAGGTTTTTAGGATTAGCTAAAGCCCGCAGCAAGCCCTGGGCTTTAGCTCTTGTTTCCTGTAATTCCTCATCTGCAATCGAGTCAAACACTAATCCGGCACCGGCTCTGAAACTCAGCTGTTGCTGATCTTCATGGTGATTTTGTTCTAATACCATAGTACGTATTAATATATTCAAATCCATACTGCCGTCAAGGTTGATATAGCCCATAGATCCGGTATAAGCTCCTCTGGCCTGCTGTTCCAGTTCAGCAATAATTTCCATGCATCGAACCTTGGGACAACCTGTTATTGTGCCTCCCGGAAAAAGAGCTTTTATAGCATCACCCGGAGTCATATCTGTCTGCAATTGCCCAATCACATTTGAAACAATATGATGCACATGGGCGTAAGTTTCATTCACCATCAGTTCATTAACTCTAACTGAACCGGGAACACACACTTTACCCAGATCATTTCGAATCAGGTCAATCAGCATAATATGCTCTGCTTTTTCCTTAGGATGAGCATGAAGTTTATTAATCTGCTGTAAATCTTCTGCAATAGATGTACTACGTGGATGAGTTCCTGCAATAGGCCTTGACTCTAATTGATTATTTTTTATTTTCAGTAATCGCTCCGGTGAAGAAGATATAATACTGGCACTGCCCTGTACAGAAGTAAAACTGGCCATACCTGAAAATGGAGCTGGATTAGCGATACTGAGTAACTGGTAAAGATCCGTTGTTAAAGAACTAAAACCGGAGTGTTTAAAATAAGATTTCCAGAGTCTGGACAAATTAACCTGGAAGACGTCACCTTCTTTAATATAGGCTTTAACCCTTTTTACAGCCTGTAGAAACGTTTTATCATTTTCCTCTATTAATCTATCACCTGAAGAAATTGATATATCTTGCTGTTTTTTATGAATTATCTGACTATCACAAATCACTTCATTATAGGAGCTTTTATGATCAATTCCAGCTTCCGAAAAAAAGAAAAGTTTTTCCTGACGATGATCAAGAATTAATGCCTTCCTTACTCTGGCAGCATAGGCTATAGGTAGACTTTGTTCCTGCAGTGGAAGATTTAAACAGGGTTCAATCTGCTGTGCCAGTTCATAGGCAAAGAAAACAAACCAGCCGCCACTAAAGGGTAAATGATTAGCAGTCGCCGCAGGCGCCGCTTTAAGTCTCTTATTCTCTGCTTTAAAAATCCGGTCAAAGTGTTCAAGAAAGGTTTTATCAGCATCGACTTTATACTGATCTGCAGCACTATTTTGAGCTGTAGCACTACATTGGGCTGTAGCACTACATTGGGCCGTAGCACTATATTGAGGTGAAGCACTGAGCTTAAAACTATTATCAAGTTTTAACCATTCATCCGGTTTAATAAACAAAATATCATAGGATGAATTTTGTTTTAAAGAACTTTTCCGGCTCGTTGTACTCAGCAGAAAAGGATATTTTTCAGGGAAGTGGTGATAAAATTGAATTAACTCAGAAAAATCCTGTAAAGGAATTTCTGTCAATTGACATGTTTGAGTCATATTCAGTTCTAAATCAAGCCTAAGAAGTTAAATCTTGCCTAAGATTAAGCTTCCATTAGTACCGCCAAAACCAAATGAATTTGAAATAGCATAATCAATTTTCATTTCTTTTGCCGTTAAAGGAGCATAATCCAGATCACAATCCGGATCAGGATTAGTCAGATTAATCGTTGGAGGTGCCACCTGATCCCGTAGAGCTAAAACAGTAAAAATGGCTTCAATACCACCTGCAGCGCCCAGTAAATGTCCCGTCATTGATTTGGTAGAACTCATCGTTAATTGATAAGCATGATC
>DAOVUE010000113.1 GCA_030632745.1 Pseudomonadota bacterium
CGTAAAGTACGAATGACACGTTCATGAGCCGGTGCTCCACGTGCAGTTACTAATGCAGTTCGAATGGGTGAATCATCTATTGAATATTCTTTTTGTAAGCGATGTAAGGAGGCCAGAAATTCTTTAAAGGGACCTCCCGGTAAAGGATCATTGGCTGAAGATTGCTCTGCAGCGTCAAAAGCAGCCAAACCACCTTCCCTATAAATTTTTTCCGCTTCATCAGAGAAGATAACAGCATCACCATCAAAGGCAATTCTTAACGGGCCGTCATCATGACTGCGACTGGCAGAAGGCAGAATTACGGCTGCAGCATAACCCATTTCCAGTGCTTCACGAACATCTGCCGGCTCTGCGGAGAGAAACAAATCCGTACCAAAGGGTTCAATATAACGGTAAAGAGATTCACCACTGGTAAAGGCTGCTCTCACTATAGGCAAATTATGTTTTTCAATTGAATTAAAGATCCTCAAGCCTGTATCCGCACTGTTTTTTGATAATAAAATCACTTCTACTTTTTCATTCTCTGAGTCGTTTAAAGACAGCAGTTTCTTAACTAAGGTAAAAGCAACCCCCGGCTCCAAAAGTTCATCTTCATGCTCTATCTGGTATTGACAATACGCTTTGACACCCTGCTCTATATAGATCTTATGTCCTTCCTCCAGATCAAACAAGGCCCTTGACGATATAGCTACAACCAGTTTATTTCCTTTCTGCAATGAAACAACCCCCGACAAAATTTAAATTTAGGTGTCAGAGTCAAATTGGCTGATAGCCAATTTGGCTCTGACACCTTATAATATGGCACACTTTAGTAATCATTCAGGATATAATAATAGGAAAATAATTTATGGCAAGTAATAATTTTAATTTCGGCAGTTTTTTTGTACGTTTAATTTTTGCACTCATTTTAGTGTTTACAACCTTTAATCCTAGTGGTTATTCTTTTTTCCATTGGGGATTAAAATCTCTGGAAACTGGTTTTGAACCTCTTATGGTATTTTCAGGGATAGTTTTACTGATTGGCTGGATTGTCTATCTTAATGCGACTATTGCGTCTTTAGGTATTGTCGGATTAATTCTGGCATTTGCTTTTTTTGGTTCATTGCTTTGGATGGTTATTGACTGGGGAATCATTCCTGTTGATAGTGTTCAAATAATTACTTATGTTATTTTAACTTTATTATCTCTGGTTCTCGCTATTGGCATGTCGTGGTCACATATTCGTCGCCGTTTATCAGGCCAGGTTGATGTTAATGACACTGATGAAGAATTGTAATTAGAAAGAATCACCCATTAGGGCAAACTTAGCCAACAAAAAAAGCCTGTTCTATTCCTAAAACAGGCTTTTTTAACAGCAGATTGTACAAAGAGAACTAAATCGCTTTAGTCATCTTCATTTTCTGCCAAAGCAGGTGTATCATCGGCAGGGTCATAACCTTCAGGTAATTGATGGGCAATTCCCTTATGACACTCGATACAGGTCCAGCCGTTATCAATCGCTTCTTCATGACGATCGGAACTGCGAGATTCCTGTTTGTCAAAGTCCATTGAGTCAAAGTCATGACAATTACGACACTCACGAGAATCAGTACCTAACATACGTTTCCATTCATTGGTTGCTAGTTGTAAACGTTTACTCTCAAATTTCTCACGTGTATCAATAGTACCCAGCATCTTATGATATAACTCATTAGAAGCTTTTATCTTGCGGATAATTTTATGTACCCATTCCTTAGGCACATGGCAGTCAGGACAGGTTGCTCTTACACCGGTACGATTTGAATAGTGAATGGTTTCTGTATATTCTTCATAGACATTATCTCTCATCTCATGACATGAAATACAAAATGATTCCTGATTGGTTGCTTCCATGGCAGTATTAAAACCACCCCAAAACAGAACACCCATAACAAAACCAAAAAACAGTACCTTAAATGTACCTTCTTTTGAAAATAATCCCATAATATTAATCCCCATTGCTCTTAATCACATAAAATAAAAAAATCTGACTGGTAGATTATACACTATCAATCAGATTATTATAATACGTTTATATTAAATGCCTTCAAAAGTATTTTCAACTAAAGGATTATCCTTAGTCTGAGGAGCATGACATTGATTACAGAAATAGCGACGACCGGAAACCTGCTTTAAAGTCTTGCCGTCACGATCAACGTAATGACTGTCTCCAACCTTAGGTGCTTTTTCTTTTTTATACGCTTTTTCACTATGGCATTTCATACAGCCATTGTTCTTAAGTGTAATCTGGTATTTATCAATGGTATGCGGAATCATAGGAGGTTGTAGTTTGAAGTTGCGTTTGATCCCTCCTTCCACAGTATTCACCCTGTGTTTAACAATCTTATTGGAATCACTATCCAGGGCACTATCACCGCGAAGTGACTGCACAGACAGTGCTGCCGATGAAAATACCATAGCTGTCATTGCTATTAGAAAAATCGAAATGACTTTTCTTGATAGAGAGTTGCTTATTTTTACCGTTTTAAACATTTGTGTTTCTCCATTTAAAATCTGGAACCAAGAATTTTATCTATAGTAAAATTCTTAATATTAAATCATATTAGTCTGCTCTAACGTTTAGTAAAATTAAATACATTTTCATCACAAATATCAATACAACGCCCGCAATTGGTACAGTTCATTTCATCAATTAATGGACTGATTCCCTTATCGGCTCCCTTCAACGCAGGTCGAATAACCTTTGGTTCAGGACACACCACAAAGCAATCATTACAATCATCACATTGATCGCGATTGGCAGCACTGACCCGCAGTAAACTCTTTACACCTAACAGGCTATAAAAAGCACCTACAGGACAGAGATGACCACACCAACCTCGCTGACTGATAAATAAGTCAAACAAAAAGATTGCAATAATCACCATCCATGCCCAGCCCATCCCAAAAATGATGCCGCGAAACATCAGGGAAACAGGATTGAACAACTCCCAGACAATCGCACCGGTAAGCGGCGGTAAAATCAATGTTAAGCCCAGCAGCCAGTAGCGCGAACTTCTGGAAAACTGACTAGACACTTTTAAGCCCAGTTTTCTGCGCATCCAGGCTGCTGCATCTGTCACCATATTGATTGGACACATCCAGGAGCAGTAAACCCGCCCCCCCACCAGCAGATAAAATACCAGTATAATGATGACACCTATCAATCCAGCCTGTGTCGGAAGATTACCCGACATCAGAGCCTGCAGCATTACATAAGGATCAGAAAGCGGTATAACATCCAGTGTTAAACTGGAAGCCATACTACCTTTAATAATCCACACACCCAACAGGGGTCCTGTCAAAAACAGGGCTAAGAGTGAGAGCTGACTAATACGGCGAAGTATCAGCCATTTATGTGCTCGCAACCAGCCTTTTTTGTCAATTGCCTGTTGTCCGGGGACCTGTTTTTCCTTAGTACTGCTTATCGTATTGGCCGTCATTATTTACTCTCCTGATTCTGTAACCTTTTCAGGCTGTCCAGAGGATTAGAAGAATAAGGTGTTTCATCCGACTGCGATTCAGGCGGCAAAGAAAGCCCGCCTTTATTATAATCGTATGTCACCCCTTCAGGTAAATTATACTGATGTTCCACATCCGGTGTTACCAGGCTTTTACCTGCAACTTTCTTCTGTTTCCAGCCAAATCGATAGTGCTCACCTACCAGACCTTTTGCAAGCTCCATAGGTAACACTTTGATTGCGGCTTCTTCCAGAATACAGGCCTTTTCACACTTACCACAGCCCGTACAGGCATCGGAATGAACCACCGGTATAAACATTGCGTGTTTACCGGAACGACGGTTATGCTGCATTTCAATTGTAATCGCATCACCCTGTAGCGGGCAGACATTAAAACACACTTCACAGCGCAAACCCTGAAACGCAATACATTCTTCCTGATCGATCAATACTGCAAGACCCATACGGGCATCGTCAATATTATCCAATTCATGGCTTAATGCATTGGTCGGACAAACAGCTGCACAAGGTATATCTTCACACATCTCACAGGGTTTATCCCGAGCGATGAAATAAGGAGTACCCAAAGCAACCGGTTCTCCTAATTCCGCCAATCTCAGCATATCGTAAGGACAGTCTCTGACACAGAGTCCACAGCGGATACAGGCTCCTGAAAAATCTGGTTCAGGTAATGCACCCGGTGGCCGGATAACCCAGGCTGGAGTCGACTCGACCTGACGGGAATAAGTTCCCATCCCAAGTCCCAGCAACCCTGCACCACAGGCAGTTTTTAGAGTATCCCCTAAAAACTTGCGCCGGTTCAGCGTTGCCTTCTTTTTAGAAGACGTTCCAGTCAGAGCCGCTCCTGATTCAACAGAAGTCCCCCGCCCTTGTTTGTTCGACATGTGCTTATTAATCCTCGTGTTTTCAGCAATGTTAATAATATCTGACACTCTTTCCCCCTGACATAATCAGATAGAAAAGTATCGAAGCTTTGTGTTGTATTAATTCTCCAAACTATTATCTGAGATTATGCTTTCACAACCTTACAAGCGCATTTCTTGTAATCAGTTTCTTTAGAAAGCGGATCCGTTGCATCCAGGGTAGCCTTATTGATCAAACGACCTGCATCAAACCAGGGAACGAACACCAAACCTTGCGGCGGCTTGTTACGTCCTTTAGTTTCAACACGTGCTTCAATCTCACCACGGATCGTCATCAGCTTCGCTTTTGAACCATTACGCAGTTTACGCTTCTTGGCATCTTTCTTATTCATATAGATTACTGCATCAGGTACGGCTCTATAAAGCTCAGGTACACGACGAGTCATCGAACCAGAATGCCAGTGCTCCAGTACACGACCGGTACATAACCACAGGTCATGCTCTTTGTCCGGGCTTTCTGGAGGCGCCTCATAAGGGGCAGAAATAATCTTCGCTTTACCGCCATTTTTCTTATGATTACCATAGAAATAAACAGCACCTTTTTTGCCCTCTGGATTGTATTTGGCAACATAAGGATCATAACCTTCACGGAAACGCCATAGAGTTTCTTTACCATCCACCACAGGCCAGCGTAGACCGCGTGCTTTATGATATACATCAAAGTCAGCTAAATCGTGTGCATGACCTCGACCAAATGTAGCATATTCTTCAAACAAACCTTTCTGCACATAATAGCCAAAGTGTTCCATTTCATGGTTATTGTACTTATTACCATCACTGTCAGTAACCTGCTGAGCCGGGAATTTATTGACAACACCATTTTCATATAACACTTCATACATGGTCTTGTCTTTGTATTCAGGCATTTTAGCTAATAGATCGTCAGGCCAGACGTCCGTCATCTTAAAGCGTTTGGTAAATTCCATCACCTGCCATAAGTCAGATTTAGATTCACCCGGTGCAGAAACCTGCTCACGCCAGAACTGAGTACGACGTTCTGCATTTCCATAAGCCCCTTCTTTCTCTACCCACATTGCTGTTGGTAAGATCAAATCAGCTGCCATAGCAGTGACTGTTGGATAAGGATCAGAAACAGTAATGAAGTTTGCAGGATTCTTATAACCCGGCCATGTTTCTTCATTGAAGTTAGCTGCAGCCTGGGCATTATTAGTACACTGAACCCAATATGCATTGAGTTTGCCGTCTTTCAACATACGGTTTTGTAATACAGCATGGTAACCCGGCTTAGGATTAATAGTGCCTTTGGGCAGTTTCCAGATTTTCTCTGCAATATCACGATGCGCTTCTTTCTTAACGACTAAATCAGCCGGTAAACGGTGTGAGAATGTACCTACTTCACGAGCGGTACCACAAGCCGAAGGCTGACCGGTCAGAGAGAATGGACCACTTCCAGGCTTGGAAATCTTACCGGTTAACAGGTGCACGTTATAACACAGACCATTGACCCAGACACCACGAGTATGTTGGTTAAAGCCCATCGTCCATAGAGAAGTAATCTTCTTATTCGGATCGGCATA
>DAOVUE010000020.1 GCA_030632745.1 Pseudomonadota bacterium
GGATTCCAGAATGCAAACACTGTTTTTACTGGATGGAGTACCGGCGAAAGGTGTAACAACCTTACAATTAGAGCAGGCATTACAGCAGCAGTTAGAAAATATTAAAACTTCATTAATTAGTCAGGATGAGCTGCAGCGTGTTAAAGCCCAGGTTATTTCATCAGCAGTTTATGAACAGGACTCGATGTTTTATCAGGCCATGAAAATCGGTGCTGCAGAAACGGTGGGTATTGGCTGGCAGGAAGAGCAGAAGTATGTTGATAATATTCAACTGGTGACTGCAGAGCAAATTCAGCAGGTGGCTAAGAAATATTTTGTTCCTGCAACTTTGACGGTTGCGACACTTATCCCTAAAGAAAGTACTGAAGAGAAACTCTTTACCACAGGAAACTCTCTACCACAGGAGAGCAAAACTAATGACTAATACAATAAAATTAAAGCCTGCAGCGCATATAGCAATAGCATTTGTTGTTACTCTATTCGCTGTAATGATGCCTTTTAGTGTCTATGCTGCTGAAAATACACTGGAACAGAAAAAACAAAACACTCTGAAAGTAGGTAAAATATCTCAGTGGTATACCCATAATGGTATGAAAGTACTCTTTCAACAGGCCTCCAGTCTACCCATTATTGATTTCAGGCTGATCTTTGATGCGGGCGCTGCCAGAGACGGCGGTTTTAAATCTGAACAGGGTGTCGTTCTTGCAGGCCTGGCTAAATTAACTAATGGTTTAATCTATGAAGGTGCTGACGGGCTGGATGCCAACCAGATAGCTGAGCAATTTGCCAGTTTAGGAGTGGAATACGGTAATGGCAGTTATCGGGATATGGCGATTGCCAGTATCCGCACTCTGAGCTATGAGCAGCAGCGTAATGACGCTTTAAAGCTATGGATTAAGATTTTAGCAACAGCGACTTTTCCTGAAGAAGCTCTGCAAAGAGAAAGTGCCCGTATGCTGGTGAATTTAGATTATGAAGATCAAACTCCGGCAAAAAAAGCATCGCGTTATTTCTATGAATCACTCTATAGCAATCATCCCTATGGTACACCGCCTGGAGGCAGCAGAGAGAGTTTGAAGCTTATCAGGCAAAAGGATCTGGTCAATTATTATCAGCAGTACTATGTTGCACAAAACGTTGTATTAGCTATTGTGGGTGATTTAAGTGAATCCCAGGCTCGCGACTATGCTGAAAAAATTTCCGCCGCACTGCCTGCCGGTGAAAAAGCTGCAGATTTGCCTGATGCCAGGCAGAATTCAACGTCGATAGTGGTGCGGGAAAATCATCCATCGACTCAGGCCACTGTACTTATAGGACAGCCCGTGTTGAAACGCGGGGATAAGGATTTATATGCGCTTTATATCGGTAATCATATTCTGGGCGGTAGTGGTTTCAGTTCCCGTTTAATGAAGGAAGTTCGGGTCAAAAGAGGGCTGACCTATAGTATTGGCAGTTATCTGGTTCCCATGCATGCGCAGGGACCCTATCAGTTTAGTTTTACCACCAAGAAAAGCTCAACGGAAGAAGCCATTCAATTAGTCGAACAGCAAATGAAGCTGTTTATTGAACAGGGGCCTGGTGAAGAAGAGTTGAGTAATGCAAAATTAAATATTACCGGTAGTTTTCCTTTACGCCAGACCAGTAATAAAGATATTGTGGAGAATCTGGCTGTGATTGGCTTTTACGAACTGCCCCTGGACTATCTGGACAGCTATAATGCTCATATTGAGGCCGTCACTCTGGAACAAATAAAATCAGTCTTTAAACAACGTGTTCATCCGGACAAAATGGCAATGATTGTTATTGGACCGGATGTTGAAATCAAAAAATAGCAAACATAAAAAAAAGGCTTCCAGTCAATTAAGGATTATTGGCGGTCAATGGCGTGGCCGTAAGCTTGATTTTGCAGATGGGGAAGGCCTGCGTCCCACCATGGATAGAGTTCGGGAAACGCTGTTTAACTGGCTGCAGGGTGAAATTGCCGGTGCCCGTTGTCTTGACTTGTTCACTGGCAGTGGTGCGCTGGGACTGGAAGCACTTTCCAGAGAGGCGGCCGAAGTGGTGATGATTGATAACAATCCACAGGCCATTCGCATGATTCAGCATAATCTTGATTTGCTGGCAGTAGACAATGCCCGATTACTGGATATTGATGCGAAGCAGTATCTGCAGCACTATCAAAAACAACATGATGCACATAAAACCTTTGATATAGTATTCCTGGACCCCCCTTTTAATAAACAATTAGTGTTACCTTTATGCTATTACCTGGATGAATCGGCCTGTTTGTCTGAACCGGCTGTCATTTATATTGAAATGGAAAAAAATGAGAAATTATCACAGCTTCCTTCGGGCTGGGAAGTTCTGAAAGAAAAAAAGGCAGGACAGTCAGCCTATTATTTAATTTCCGCCTGATAATAGCCCTACTACGGGATAATGCCAGTTTTTTCAAAAAAGTGTCTTAGTTCGATCACTTCTTGATGATTGGATATCAGTTTATGAGTCTGTTTTGGGAGGATTATTTCACTTTCATTCAGGGTGATATATGTTTTTCCGCTATGCTTATTGATTTTGATGTTTGCGCCCAGGCCTTTAAATAGCTTCATTAACTCATTCCACTGGATATCATTGCTGATAGGGTGATGAAAAAATTTTTCCAGTATTTTTGCATGTTTGTGATTCATAATAATAGCCTCTGATTCATACTGAATGAACAGCATAAACTATAGCCCAATAAAAATCATCAGGCAACCATATATCACTAATATATCACTAACATCTATCACTAATATCAGCTGAACTCAGGCTAATATCAGTATTCTGGCATATAGGGAGTTTGCTGTGTACAATAGAGCCCCTATAATCAGGAACTAAACCGGGATAATACCACTATGCGTTTTGATGTCAGTGATGCAGAGAGAAAAAAAGCCAAATTTCCTCATGATCTATTTTTGGTGAATCTGATTGCAAATCATATTCTTGCTTTTGTTGCTACTTTAGGGATGGCAGGCAGTTGGCTGTGGCCTATGTTTATAGTGCCTATTGTTTCGTTTATTATTTTGGGGATTATTTTTATCAGGGCTAAACGTTCGCGTCAAAAGGATGCCTGGTTTGTAATGTGTCATTGGCAAATTGCCAGACGGCGCAGTGCTTTTTTTATTAAGATGATGCTGATGTTGATGATCATTGCCGGTTCGGGGGTGTATGGTTATACGAACCTGGGCTGGATGAAGGAAGCTGTTTATGCCTTGATTGGCGGTGTGTGCATTTTGCCTATAATGGTCACTACACTGGTACTGATCCTTATGGAGTCAGATTCTCTGCACCAGGCAGACAAGGGAGAGCTGCCGGAGAAAATAGTCGATTTATTTCCTAATCCGGATGTAAAAGTCATTGCCGCCCCTAAACAATAACGGGAATTAAATTATGGTCAATGCTGTTTATCCGGGTACATTTGATCCAATAACCAATGGACATATTGATTTGCTTGCACGAGCGAGCAAACTGTTTGAGCATGTTACTCTTGCTGTGGCTTATAATACTAATAAACATCCACTCTTTGAACTGCATGAACGGGTTTCAATGGCGACTAAGGCGCTTAGTCATTTGCCGAATATTTCAGTGGTCGGGTTTGATAACTTATTAGTTGATTTTGCTCATACGCAGCAGGCAAGTGTCATTTTAAGAGGACTGCGGGCTGTTTCTGACTTTGAATATGAATTTCAGCTGGCGGGAATGAATCGCAATCTTGCTTCAGACATTGAAACTGTTTTTCTAACCCCTGCAGAACAATATGCTTATTTATCATCTAGTTTGGTTAAGGAAGTGGCTCGCTTAGGTGGTGATGTAACAAAATTTGTTCCTGAGCAAGTAATAGCTGAAATTAACAAAAAATTAGGTTAATATATGCGCTTACAGCTGGGGGATTTACAGAATAATTATCTATTTCGGAGACTTTAATGGCGTTATATATTACTGATGAATGCATTAACTGTGATGTGTGTGAACCTGAATGCCCTAATGAGGCAATTTATATGGGTGAAGAAATTTATGAAATCAACCCTGATCTTTGTACCGAATGTATCGGGCATTATGATGAGCCGCAATGTGTAGAAGTTTGCCCGGTTGACTGTATTCCTAAAGATCCTGAACATGAAGAAACTGAAGAGCAATTGATGGGGAAATACGAAAAACTAACGGCCTGATGGATTATTTGCTCAGCATATTAACAAAAGTGAGCATAAGGCTTAGCAGTAATTATTTAACTATTCATTATTTAACTATGCTGAGTAATTACTAAAATTTAAGCTAAACCGCACATAGAGTCACCTCTTTCCCCGGTAAAACTTTATCTCAGAAATCCTTATAACAGCGTCTGAAATGATTGCAGCAAAAATATTTTCCAGCATAACAAACCGCCCTTCTATATCTTATCCGTATTACTGTAAAGACGCCGCATGCGGCGTCTTTTTATAAATTCCGAAATCCCTAAAAGCGTGTAATAAAATATGAAAAGAATGTTATCAGCAATATATAACCAGCTGGTGTTAATTTTATCGTTATTGATTTTAGCTAACTTTTTTACTAACTTTAGTTATGCATCACCGTCTTATAGCAGGCTGCCGCCTCAGGCTGCTGTTGCCACTGCTCATCCTTTAGCCACACAAGCGGGTAAGCAAATTTTATTACAGGGTGGTAATGCCTTTGATGCCGCAGTGGCCGTTACAGCAGTTCTTGCGGTTGTTGAGCCCTATAGCTCTGGTCTTGGTGGTGGAGGTTTCTGGCTGCTCAGGGAGCAGAAAAAGAATAAAACAATAATGCTTGATGGCCGGGAAACAGCACCCTCTCTGGCACATAGAAACATGTATCTCGATCAGGAAGGTCGTGTTATTGCCGGAAGTTCAGTAAATGGTGCTCTGGCTGCCGCTATTCCGGGTACGCCAGCCGCTATGGTTCACCTGTCTGAGAAATATGGCGTCCTGCCTCTGAAAACCGTATTGTACGCTGCAGTCAGTCTGGCTGAAAAAGGCTTTCCTGTAACTGAACATTATCAAAAAATGGCTCGCTTTCGCCTCTCTGTATTACAGGGTTTTAATGCTTCAGCTAAAATTTTTCTACACCATAATGAAGTGCCGGAAGTCGGGCATTTGATCGTACAAAAAGAATTAGCACGGACGCTGAAACTGATCGCAGAACAAGGGCATAGTGGATTTTATGCAGGAACTATTGCACAAAAACTGGTTAATTCAGTACAGTCTGAAAAAGGTATCTGGCAGCTGGATGATTTAAAAAACTATAGTATAAAAGAGCGTGAACCCATTCATTTCAAGTATCGTGATATGAAGATAATTTCTGCTGCACCACCTTCTTCAGGTGGTATTGCATTAGCTGAAATCTTACAAATTTTACAAACATATAATTTAGATTCACTGGATGAGACAACACAAAATCATTTGATTATTGAAGCCATGCGGCGGGCTTATAGGGATAGAGCTGAATATCTTGGTGATAGTGACTTTGTTAACGTTCCTGTAAAGCGTTTAACTCATCCCTGGTATGCTGAGGGCTTGGCTGCAGGTATTCGTTTTGACAAAGCACTGCCCAGTGACAATTTGCAGGAAGTTATTCCAGCGGCTAAAAAAATGCCCGCATCAGCTTCTGCACACACTGAAGGACGTGATACCACACACTTTTCCATTCTGGATACACAGGGTAATCTTGTATCGTCTACTATGAGCATTAATTATCCTTTTGGTTCCGGTTTTACTGCACCTGGAACTGGAATTTTATTAAATGATGAAATGGATGACTTTTCGGCCCGGCCGGGCACACCCAATGTTTATGGTTTAGTGGGGGCTGAAGCCAATGCTATTGCTCCGGGTAAACGTCCGCTTTCCAGTATGAGTCCAACCATTGTAGAAACCCAGCAGGGTGTTGCAATCTTAGGTACTCCGGGAGGAAGCCGGATTATCAGCATGGTGCTATTGGGTATTTTAGAATTAGAAAAAGGCCTGGCTGTTTCAAAATGGGTCAAGCGGGCGCGATTTCATCATCAATACCTGCCTGATAAAGTTTTTTTTGAGCAGGAGGCTTTTTCAAATGATGTGATTGAGCGTTTGCAGAAAATGGGGCATACTTTACAGGCAACGGACTCCAGTTATGGAAATATGCAGGCAATCAGCTGGGACTACAATAGCGGTGTTGATGCCGCTTCAGATCCCAGAGTGGAAGGTCAGGCTGTCGTATTTGATGTACCGGATTTTTAGGAGCCGTCAGCAAACATTAAATTTGCCGCTGTCGCTGTGAGAACATTAAAATCTCACATAAGACAGCTGCAGCTTTTTTTTCGCTCAAGGCTACTCATGTTCTATAAGAGCCCTCGGCCAATGAATTTGTCACCGCTGTCGCTTTGCAAACATTTTTTCATGCAAAGCGGCAGTGGTGACAAATTCATGTTTGATGAGAGATTTACTATTTTATAAGCAAAAAAAAGCCTCGCTGTTGCCAGCCAGGCTATAAATTTCTTACTAATTCGTACTACACATTAAAAGTACAAATTACCTGATACAAATATTAGGTGAGCTATAAGTTTATATGAGTAAGAAGGTCATAGTCTTATATTCGCTCAAATAAGTAAAAATCAAACAACATCAGGAGAGTAAAACATATTGCTCAATTTTGCTTACTTATGTAATCATACCCTTTAGGAAGAATAATACTTTATCATAAAGAATATACTTACTTCTTACTTATTATATAGCATATAGTATGCCAAAAATAATAATATTATTATATGGTAAACTAAAACATGTGTTTATACTATGTTGGCATAATAATTGAATTCTATGTTTTCTGTGAAATATAAGACAGGCTGTGAAATATCGTACTTTGTTTTCATTTTATTATCGAAATAACGCTTCTGATAAATAATTATAGTTACAGATTATTCACTAACAACGAATAATTCTGTCTGTCAGAGCATCTTTTATCATAGTGGGTTTGTCGCTGCTTCCCAGTGCACCATATAAAATATAATCCAGTTGATCTTTAAAGTGCAGACGCACATCGAAAGGGCTGTAACTCATTCTTTTTCCCGTTATATTAGCACTGGTTGATATAATGGGGGACTGGCACTGAAGGCACAAGGCTCTAACCATTGGATGGGCGCTAATGCGGATGGCTATAGTATTAAACTGTCCTTTAATAAGCGATGACGTTGTGGATGGAGTAGGTACAATCCAGGTCGTCGGACCCGGCCAGCTGGCTGTTATTTTTTCCCGGATAGTTTGCTTCAGCGGACTGATATAAGCTTCAATCTGTAACAGATCAGAGGCCAGCAGAATAAGTCCTTTATGAGCAGGGCGCTGCTTTAGCTCAAGCAGTCGCTTAATTGCTGCAGTGTTATCTGCCAGGCAACCCAGACCAAATACCGCCTCAGTAGGGTAGGCAATAATACCGCCCTGTTTGAGAATATGTGCGGCATAGCGGACAGACCATGGCGGAGAAGAGCATAACGTAGAAGACCGTAACGTAGAAGACCGTAACGTAGAAGACCGTAACGTAGAAGACCGTAACGTAGAGTCGGGTGAAATATTTTTTTCTTTTAGCATCCCTTATTGTTATTAGTGAAGAGTGGGGAATTCCTGGTACAGTAAATCCTGTATCCAGGTAAAAGAGCCTGCAGAATCAGGCATATTAAACAGCACCATAAGCACAACCCATTTCATTTGTTCCTGATCAATGGGGGCGATATCTAACGCTAAAGCCTTATCAATAATTATTTCACGCTGCGTAGGCGTGAGTACATTAAGCTCAACCAGTTCCATTAAAACACGTTGTGCCCGGGCATCAAATTTTTCTAATTCCAGGGGACTAAAAATACGAAAACTAGTACTATGTAATTGCTTAATAACCGCGAAGTCATCCTTTAAAATTGCCAGATCTTCCAGCCAGTCAAATGCCTTGCTGACTTTTGAGTTGTGAAAACCAACACGGGCTAATTCATTACGAATATTTTCCTCACTTGGAATTTCTGCTTGATCGTCATCCAGATAGGTTTCAAAAAGATAGATTAAAATATCAAAAACTTCAGTTTTCATTTCGACCTTTTTCATTTATTGAAGGCTTTATAATAGGATGATCTAACACCCATTATAATCTATTCATAATAATGAGGAAAGTTATAAGCATAATGGCGTGCTATACCGTTTTTCTTGATATCATACCGCCGGCATGAGTTTGTATATAATCATCTACTTCTAATAAAACCAGGTTAGCATTAATTTCTGCAGCCTTCAGACCGGAACGCTCAATAAGTGTATCAACAGGAATGGGAGAATAGCCGATATTTTTGAGAATTTTTTGCTGCACCTTGGGCAGCAGCGAATTAATTTCCTGATTCTTGTTTATTGGCTGCTTATGATTGATTGTATTTGTAAGGTTTATACGAGAGGCGATCATGAGACTGGAGAGTTCCTCCAGAATATCCTCAGCGGTTTCAACTAATTTAGCCCCTGATTTAATAAGCTGATGACAGCCTCTGGATAGAGGGTTATGAATAGAGCCGGGAATTGCAAATACCTCGCGCGCCTGTTCTAAAGCATATTTAGCAGTAATTAATGAACCACTTTTAAGAGCGGCTTCAACGACTAGCGTACCCACACTAAGACCACTAATAATTCGATTTCTCTGTGGAAAGTTTTTTTTCAATGGGCCTGTCCCCAGAGGATATTCAGAAATTATGGTACCCTGTTCGATTAATTTAAAAGCTAAATCTTTATGCCGTGCAGGATAAATTCTATCCAGTCCTGTACCTGCGACAGCAATGCTTTTACCCTGAGCTGCCAGAGCACCGAGGTGACTTTGGGCATCAATTCCTAAAGCCATACCGCTGGTAATGACCATGCCCTGAGCTGCAAGATGGTGAGCAAACTGCCATGCACTTTCAGCACCATCCGCACTGGGGTTTCGGCTGCCAACCATAGCCAGTTGAATATCATTAAGGATTTCAACCTGACCTTTAACAAAAATCACCGGCGGGGAAGAATAGATTTGCCTGAGTAGTTCAGGGTAATCCGGATGGTTTAAATGCAGGATATGATTTTCAGGTGCTTCAGACCATTGCAGTGCGTTTTCAACTGCTTGCCAATCAGGAGCTTGCAGATATTGCTTTAAAGCATTTTTTCGGGGGGATGTTAAAGCACATTGTTCTACAAGCTCAGGTGAGTCAAATAATGATTTTAGATCAGGAAACTGCTCAATTAATTGATTAAAACTGACATTGCCGATACCCGAAGCATTATGTAATGCCAGCCAGTAACATAAATCATCCATGATTTTTCCGAAAAATTATAATGAGTGCTTTAACCTAAATAACTCAGTTAAATCTACTTTGAATGCCTAAGTCACTGCATCTTAAGGATTTTCTAAATATTTTGAATTCACCCATAGAGTGACTACTAGGTGCCCTCGGGGTATGAATAAATTCAAAATAGTCAGTAAAACCCTTAATCTACAGCAC
>DAOVUE010000151.1 GCA_030632745.1 Pseudomonadota bacterium
GGGGTATCTTCTTTGCGTACATTATAAAGTGTTGATGACAGAGTATTAGACTCTCGCAGCCAAACTGTAAAAGCATCTTCATTTTCATCTGCATACATTTTTTCTAGCTTTTGCAAACGTCTTGACAGGATAATTTCTTCATGAGTGATATTGTATGAGGTTCGAACATTTTTGTAGAAAAGAAAAGGGATGAAAGCAAGACCACTTTTTTCATTAAGCCTCCCTCCTAAGACTTCTTCAGCCTCAGCACGACTTTGAAAAGCGCTATTAAGTGAACGAATTAATTCTGTGGCACAATTTCGTTCAATTAGGTTATAGGCATAGTTTTTATCGGTATAGTCGGATATCTTTTGATAATTCGAATCAAGTTGTGCTGAGATAAGCTTAAGATCATGTTGTTTAAAATTGAATTCTGTCAGGGAAAGTTCTCCTCTGCGTGAAGGAACAAGTATTCCGAAGCCAACTCGTACTGACTGTTTATTGTGTATACCTTGTTCAAGTTCATACAATCTTCCTCGACTGGATTCTAACAGAGACCAGGCAATTTCAGGATAGTCTTTTTCTTTTATGAATATTTTTTTTTGTGCCCGGGCTTCTTGCAAAAATTGCCAGCGAATTTTCTCCAGAGTTTCATTGGATTCATCAGTGACAGAGACAGAGATTGCGCTATCTGAAAATGGATCCAGGGTCAGAAAATAACCTTTTTCAATAGAGTATCTTATGATTTCATACCTTGCAACTTGCAAGAGTAAGGCGCTTCCCCGATCTGATCTTGACGATTGAAGCAACGAAATAATGGATGCCTCCATTTGTAAGAGATGATTACTTAAAGCTTCTTTCTCAATCTGTGTTAAAGGTTTTTCATCCCTAAGCGGGGGAATAATCATGGATTCCTGCAGGGGGATAGACTGCTGTAAAATATTCAGTACCGAATATAGAGTCAGTTGTTTCTGGAATTTTACCAGATCGTCGCTATGATGCAGAGTTAAAGCTGTTTTATACAGTGCATCATGGAGGTATTCTTTTTGTGTTTTGAGAAAGGATGAACCTAAATTTTGTTTAATTGCCTGCTGTAAAGCCGTGGTTTTTTTATTCTTTTTTGGTATTCTTAAGCGATCAAAAAAACCAAGTCCCTGAATACTCAACCGTTTATTATTTGCCCTCAACTCATTAACAAAAAATAAACTTTGCTGGATGTTTTTTTGTGACTCTAGTGATTGCTGTTGCTGCATAAGTAAATGTGTAAAGTGATTTTTAAGCAGATTGTAGTCTGTATCTTGCAGCGCTAATGAGGCAATAAAGAGTGAACGATTACGTAATTCATGATACACCAGCAGGAAATGTTGCCAGGATTCACGTTCTAAAAGAAACTTTCCATCGGGGTAAAACTGGTAGTGAAAAACGGAGTCACCAAAGCGTAATGCTGTGTGACCACCTGCTGCTTCACCAATGTTGGAGTTGACGTAAATAAAATCCAGAGAATAGGTCTGAGTGTCTGCAATAGCACTGCTATTGAATAACAGGCAGATAAAAAACAGCAATGAATTAGGGCTCAAGCCTGAGCCTGTATTAATTTTTTAGACTGCTTACTCCTCAAAACCTTTAAGCACGTACTTGTAATTTTGTGTGGAAGAAAGGCTGTCAAAATAACTAAGTTTGCTTATATTCTTTCTTGACACGCCCGCTCTTTTCAAGCCTTTGCCCATGGCAGTGAACGTCTTTTCATCCCCTTCCCAATCATTGATTCCATGGCTTTTAGCGATAGAGGTGATATTATCCTGCAATTCAGCATCATTTTTTTCCTGACTAACAAATAAAACAGTGGCTGCAGAGACATCTTCCATAAACAGACTGCTTGTTTCTTCAGGTTTGGTTTCTTTTTTACCATTACCCGACGATGATTTTGAGCTTGCTGTTATAGAGTCAGATGATTTGCCCAAAGAATTGGAAATAGAACAGCCTGATAAGAATAATGATGAACATGCCAGCAGAAGAATGGCTCTGGTAAAATGTGAAAATGGCATACAGTGCCCCTTTAATCGCTCTTTTGTTTATGGGTGAAGTTAATCACTGAGAATTCTAACAAAATAAACTTTTAATAGCCAGATAGAGTTTTGCTGATTGATTTAGGAATATTCTGATTGTTTTATAAACATTTACTATATACTAACAACAGCCCAATTTTAAAAAGTATTTATAATGAAATTAATCTACCGCCAGCTGTTTTTCTCTCTCTTCATCTTTTTGTCTTATTCATCTGCTAATGCGGCTACCAGGATTGAGGGCGCACAATGTCTGCCAAATTTAGGTGAAGGCAATATTTGTTCTGCTAAAGACTTTACCTTGACCAGTGCGGTGATCAGTGGCCCGGCAAGTTGTACAGAAGGTGAAATTGTTGGTCAGCCGATTAATGTGCGTTTGGGCCTGACACCAACAGCAAACAGTCGTTATGACATTGGTATTTTTATCGGTGAAAATGGTGAATCCCCTATCCAGGGCGAGAGCTGTACCTTTAGTTCACTGTCTCCGGTTGAAAGTGGCGGAAATTTTGATGGATTAAGCGGTAGTGGACCCTATCGTGATTTGGATAATAATACCTGTGGTGGTGCTGAAAAGAGTGATGGTGAAATTTTCCATGATATAGTGCTTAATAATGTTTTGTGTGTAGACAGTGATAATGATGGTCAACTGGATGTTGATTACGCATTAACCTGGCAAAACCAGGCCCGCCTTTCCTGTTCACCCTCTAATCCTGAAGACTTTACACCTCCTTCGTCATCAAAATGTAAAGCAGCTATAGGTAATATTGATATCCCTGTTGTTCCGCCTGTAAGTGAGCCATCCATTAAGATAATTAAAAGTGCTTCACCTCATATTCTTGTAGAACCCGGCGGTGATGTGACCTATAGTCTGGAAATAACCAATGATGGTACACAGGCTGTTACATTAACAGCATTGCATGATAATGTTTTTGGTGATGTGACTGATGTTTCCTCTGGAATAACGTATTGTTCAGTTCCGCAATCATTTGAACCACATGGAGTTTATAAGTGTAAATTTATACAGACGATCAGTGGAACATCTCCCGGTGTTCACACTAATATTGTTACAGCAACAGCAGAAGATGGTCAAGGCAATATTGTCACTGCATCTGATAATGCAGAGGTTTTATTTATTGCTATAGGACAACCATCAGCGAGTATAGGCGACTTAATCTGGAATGATCTGAATGCAGATGGTTTTCATACAGACGATGAGCCGGGTATTGAGGGTGTTCTGGTGAATTTGTTTCAGAACAATGGTGATGTCTATACTCTTATTTCAAGTACAACTTCATTAACAGATGGTTACTATGAATTTGACAGGCTTTCAGCCGGTACTTATAGAGTAATAGCGGATGTCTCAAAACCTCCATTAAGCCATATGATCCAGACAGGAGGAATTAACCCTCACGAAGACTTTGATCTGGCAAAGGATGAACATTATAAAGATGCAGACTTTGGTTATTCTAAGGCAGCTATTAGCGTAACCAAAATAGCTGATCATCATGTTGTTACAGCCCCCTCCGGTTCTGTTACTTATACGGTAAATACGACGAATAGTGCTGCAGTTGATGTCACTTTAACTCAGTTGTACGATAATGTGTTTGGTGATTTGTTGGCCAGGGGATGTTCTTTACCGCAAAGCCTTGCTCCCGGAGCTTCTTATTCCTGTCAGTTTACAGAAACAATTACAGGAAATAGCGGCGATACACATACTAACACGGTAACGGCTCTTGCTTTTGACAAGGATCAAAATGAAGTTCATGCAAGTGATAGTGCCAGGATCGAATTTATTGATACTTCTAGTGGTTCAATAGGACATTTTATCTGGAATGATCTGGATGCTGATCAAGTTTATGATCCGGGAGAACCTTTTTTTGATGATGTGACTCTTGCTCTGACTGATACTGCTGCGGGAACAGTTTTAGCAACAACAATAACAGCAAATGGCGGACAATATACATTCGCTCATCTTCCTGCAGGGAACTATACGGTTATAGTGACGGATACAGGTAATATTTTATCAAAACATATTCTGACGACCTTAAATGAACCGCTTGATGTCGTTCTTTCTATTGGACAAATTTATAAAGATGCAGATTTTGGTTATGTAAAGGCACTATTAGCTATTAGTAAAACAGCGGATAAAAGTATTGTTATTTCAGGAACCGATGTTGATTTTACACTTCTTGTCAATAATGCCGGTGTTGTTGACTTGGAAGTCACACATCTTGTTGACAATAAATTTGGTGTTTTAGATACAGAATGTGCATTACCTGTAACTCTTGCTGCAGGTGCTGTTTTTCCTTGTACTGTTAGCAGGAATATCAGCGGGAGCAATGGGATTCACCATAATATTGTTGAGGTGATGGCTCATGATAGTGATAACAATACTTTTTTTGCGTCAGATGAGGAAAATGTTGTGATTGTTTCAGGCGGTGCTATTGGCTATTTAGTCTGGTTTGATGCGAATGATAATGGAAGCCGGGATGATAATGAGCCTGGTATTGAAGGAGTAACTATTGACCTGAGACAAAATGGGATTATCATTAATTCAACTACTAGTGATGCAGAAGGGCATTATTATTTCCTCACGGCTAACGGCACTTATGAAGTTGTGGTTACGGATGCCGCACACATACTTGATAAGGCAGAATTAAGTTCGGGTTCAGAAAATCCACGCACTACGACTATTAACGATGCGATTGATCGATCTATAAACTTTGGTTATAAAATATCTGCCCCACTTCCCAGTCCGCATATAAGCGTTACAAAAACAGGCAGCACATCGACAATCAATGGTTCAGAGCAGGTGACTTTTTATATCAGCGTGCATAATACCAGTATAGAGAATGTTATTCTGACAGAGCTGCACGATACTGCATTTGGCTCCTTAGATGGTAAAGGCAGCTGCAGTACAGGAGGTTCAATTGCTCCTGATGGTATTTATCATTGTAGTTTTTCTCAACTATTGACGGGCTCCAATGGAGACAAGCATTTTAATATTGTTTATGCGATAAGCAAAGACAGACAGCAGAAAATTGCACTGGGGGCTGATAGCTGGCTGATCAACTTTATAACACAACAGGCAGAGAAGATTCCAGGCTTATCCATATGGGGTCTATTTCTACTGATAAGCTTTGTTTTATTCGTTGTTTACAGGAAAAATAAAGCAGTAAAAAATTCCTGATCGCTGTTATTCTTTTTTGTGGAGGTACTTGCAAAACTCCCTAACACGTCATTCCCCTGCATACGCCAGGGGCAGGTTCTGCGAAGGCAGGA
>DAOVUE010000085.1 GCA_030632745.1 Pseudomonadota bacterium
GGCTTAATTCATGTCGGACAGGTATTCCCGGAACACTATAGCTATCAGCAGATTCGTGATAATAAAGTCCGGCGTGATGTGGAAATACAATTTAACTGGAGATATAAAAGCGTTACTAATCATCATAAACATAAAGACAGTAAATGGACAATGCCTATTTCCATGACCACAACAGACAAATTATCTTATCATTTAGCTTTGATGCTGAAATTAAAGAACAATCCTGAAAAGCAGTTTAGTTTAACTGTTGCTGATGGCGGCAAGCTTAAAGAATATCACTTTGAACTATTAGGTGAAGAACAGGTTCACACTTCATCAGGCAGTTATAAAGCATTAAAAATTTACCATACGCGTTATAAAAAAGATAAAAAGATTACTCTCTGGTGTGCGCCGGAACTTAATTATCTGCCGGTTAAAATTATTCAGGAAGAAACCGACAAACCGACCTTTATTTCAACTCTACTTTCCTATCAGGAAGGCTTGAGTGGCGACTAATTGACTACCTCAGCAAAAGATAAATCAGCAAAAAATTTTATTTAATTATCCCAACATCCTTTAGCCTGAAAGCTGGTAAAACGCCATGCTCGATGTCAGTCAACCCGTCCAACCCGTCTTAGGAATTATCTTCACTAATACGACTGACAACAGGACCATTTTGATTGCGGTACTTTGCATTTGATCTTTTTCTATAGGGACGTTCTGCCGGACCAGACATTTGATCAAAACTGATGGCGCCGATACACATGCCCGGTCGTAAAGCCAATGGCAGTTTACCGGAATTGAAGAATTCTAAAACGATATTCCCGCTCCAGCCGGGATCAATCCGGTGAGCAGTTACATGGACCATCAAACCTAACCTTGCTAAACTGGATCGCCCATCAAGCCAGCCTACAATATCATCAGCAAGCGTAATAGATTCATATGTAATTCCTAACGCAAGTTCTCCGGGATGAAGGAAAAACTCACTATCATCTTTAATGATTATCTCATCACTCATGATTTTTTCAATTGCATTATCAACTTCAGTACGGCTTCCGCTCAAGTCAATATAAGCCGTTTTATGAGAGCTAAAAGTACGAAATTGGTTGCCCAGCTTTAGATCAACACTCACACCGCTGATTGCTTCTTCTGCGGGCATGGGAACCATAGATATACGTTTTTGATTAAAAGCTTCAATGATATCTCTATCGCAAAGTCTCATATTTTTATTCTCTGGGTGCCTGGAAGGTGTTCAATTCGAAATTTCAACCTAAATAACTCAGTTGGATCGTAGCGTGAATGACTAAGGTGCTGTAGATTAAGGGTTTTACTGACTATTTTGGATTTATTCATACCCCGAGGGCACCTAGTAGTCACTCTATGGGTGAATTCAAAATATTTAGAAAATCCTTAAGATGCAGTGGCTTAGGCATTCAAAGTAGATTTAACTGAGTTATTTAGGTTTAGGCAACTATTATAATGCCTATGGGGTCGGAGTCAACGTCTTAGCTCATCAGGAATTGGCAAATCAGATAAATCAGGTTTCATAGTTTCGTCCACTTCACCATTTTTTAACTGAAAAATATAGGCCAGGATCTGAGCCACTGCAACATAGAGCCCCGCAGGAATTTCATCACCAATTTCTACTGAATAATAGATTGCCCGCGAGAGAGGAGGAACTTCCAGGATGGGTATCTCATGTGCTTGTGCAACATTACGGATTTGTAAGGCAACCAGATCGGCTCCTTTTGCTAACATAACCGGTGCCCCCGTACCTTCCGGATCATATTGTAATGCCACGGAAAAATGAGTTGGATTAGTAATAATAACATCTGCTTTCGGTACATCGCCCATCATACGCTGCATAGCCATATCACGCTGTAATTGTCTTTGCCGCCCTTTTATTTCCGGGTTACCTTCTGTATTTTTTGATTCATCTTTTACTTCCTGTTTGGTCATTTTTAATTGCTGTGTGTGTGTCCATATTTGATAGGGTACATCAATCAATACCACAACAATCATGCCTAAGGTAACCAGTAAAAACTGCCAGGAGATCAGTTCCATTGCATGCAGAAAAGCACCGGGAAAAGGTTCTTGTGACAAGCCACTGAGTTCAAATCTGGCCTGCCAGAGAAAAAAGACGGCAATAGCTCCAAGCAGGCCTATTTTAAAAATACTTTTTATTAATTCTACCAGGCCCTGTGTACCAAAGATTTTTTTCATACCCTTTAGCGGGTTCATTTTATTGAATTTGAAGCCCATGGCTTGTGAAGAGAAATTAAAACCACCGAGAAGAGAGCTGGATAAAATAACGGTAATAACCAGTAATAGAAAAAGAGGGATTAGAGCCTTCAGCATATTAGCTAATTCTGGTTTAAAATGCAGCATCAGCTGATTTTTATCAAATAAAACCGCTCGTTCAACCGAAAAATTAGTTTTCATAATAGAGGTGATAACTTCTATCAAATCTGCGGCAAAAATCATTATGCCTATAATCGCCATCAGTAATCCAAAAAAAGTAGTTAACTCCTTTGAGCGCGGCAATTGACCTTTTTTTCTCGACTCCTCCTGCTTTTTCGACGTGGGATCTTCTGACTTCTCCTGACCATCCTGATTCTCAGCCATTATATTTTCACTCCTGAAGAAGAGACTGCAGGTGAAGAAGAATTAGCAGCTGCACTATGCTCTAAAATATTCTGCATCAATTGAAAAATATCAGTCATAATCTGTTTAAAATAGGGCAGTAAAGAAGGCATAGTAATATAGATAATCGCAAAGGCAAAAATAATAGTAATTAAAAATCCCACTGAAAAAGGGTTCAGTTGAGGAGAAGCCTTCGACATAACGCCGAAGCTGACATTAACCATTAACAGTGCAGTTATGGCCGGCAAAACCATCATAACAGCACTGAGAAACATCTTACTGCTCCAGCTGATCAACATCCAGTATCCCGTCGTTGAAATACCGCTGCTGCCAATGGGTAAGGTATTAAAACTATTTAATATCTCGCGAATAAGAATTAAATGACCATCCAAAGCCAGATAAAGTAAAGTGGCCAGCATTAAATAAAGTTGACCTACCACTGTGACCTGAACCCCGTCCTGAGGACTATTCATCATAGAAAAGCCCAGGCCTGCCTGCATGGCCAGGATGTGTCCTGACATAACAAAAATATTAAATGCTAATTGCAATGCAAAACCCATAATGGCACCAATGATTACTTGATGAATGGCAATCAATAATGCATCACCGCTGATAAAATCAACTAAGGGTAAAGGGGGTAAGACGGGTATTACAACCATAGTAACAGCAGCTGCAGCTGCAATACGTACCTTAACCGGTACAGACTGTGCAGAAAAAACAGGAGCCGTCAGCATCATGGCACTGATTCTGATAAAGGGCCAGATAAACGATCCGGCAAAAGCTGTAATTTCAGCCGTGCTGAACATCTCAGCCGCCGCCGATATAAAGAGGAATATTAATAAACATCTGGGTCATATATTCAGTTAAACGTCCCAGCATATAGGGGCCTGCATACATCAGCACAGCAAATGTAATTAATAGTTTCGGAATAAAAGTCAGAGTTTGCTCATTGATAGAAGTCGCAGCCTGAAACATGCTCACTATCAGGCCGACCACCAGTGCCGGAATCAAAATAATCAATAACAAAACAATAATAAGATAAACTGCACCCTGCAATATGTCTAACACTGATTCTGCGGTCATACCTTCTCCTTTCTATACATACTATTATACATAGTAGCTTGAAGCTAAAGTACCCATAATCATTGACCAGCCATCCACCAGTACAAATAACATCAGCTTAAACGGCATGGAGACAATCAGCGGGGACAGCATCATCATGCCCATAGACATCAGAACACTGGCGACCACTAAATCAATAATTAAAAATGGAATAAAAATAAGAAAACCAATACTGAATGCTGTTTTTAATTCACTGGTAACAAAGGATGGAATCAGAACAGTAAAGGGTACATCCGCCGGTGTTTGATAAGGGCCTTCATTAGCAATTTCTGTAAACATAATTAAGTCCTTATCCCGGGTTTGAGCCAGCATAAACTCATGCATAGGTATAGAAACACGCTCAATTGCAGTTTCTACTCCGATTTGATCATCCAGATAGGGTTTAACACCATCGTTATACATACGATCAAATACCGGAGCCATAATAAACAGAGTCATAAATATCCCCAAACCCACTAATACCTGAGCAGGAGGAGCCTGCATCAAACCGGTTGCCTGACGCACAATGGCCAGAACAATAATAACCCGGGTAAAAGAGGTCATCATTAATAACATAGATGGAATGAGGGTAATAACCGTCATTAAAACCATAGCTTGTATGGTCAGAGTATAAGTCTGTTCTCCATTGGCACTCGGATTAATTGTGACAATGTCAATACCCTGTGCAGCGGAAACAATAGAAGAAAAAAGACACAAAGAAATAAATAGACCTGATAATAAGGACTGAAAAAGTGTTGTATAAGAAAAATGGAGCTTATGCAGTTTTTTCATAAAAAATTAGACACCCGTCATATAAAGAAATTGGCACAGATCAAATAAAGAAAATTGTCTTTACACTTTTTTCTACACTTCCCGTATTGGAGGCTTAACTTTCCTGCTTCGGTGCTTTAGCCTTTAACAGTTTTGTCAGTTTATTGGAAAAATGATTTTTTTCTGTATTAGTTTTTGTTTGTGACGCTTCATATCTTGTATCAAGAGGTACATCTAAAACATGCAGGGTATTAATTTGTGTAGCCGTTATACCCACCAGTAATTGCTGTTCACCCACTTCAATTAAAGAAATTTTTTCTTTTTGCCCCAAACTCAAAGTGGCTATAATTTTTAAATTCCCCTGTCCGGACATATTACTATAACCGGCCTTTCTCATAAGCCAGGCGAGAAAAAAAATAATAGCTAAAATAAAAATCAGTCCGAGAGAAACACTCAGTGCATCCATGGCATTCACCGGTTCTTTTTTACTGCTGTCAGCATTTGTTTGAACTGATGTTTTATTAAATAGTAAGGGGAAAGATTTGTGAGTCGGTGTTTTCTCGCTGTGATCATTTTGCGCAGCGGGTATTTTTGCTTCTGAACTATTAGTTTCTGAGCTATTAGTCACTGGCTGTGATAAATGATTGTATTGCTCATCCTCCGCTGTATTACCGTTTTCTGAATAACAATATTCAGCCAATAGCAAAGTCAGCAATGACACTATAATAAGCAAATGCTTTTTTTTAGATTGACGTCTAAATAAGTTAAAGTTTTCCAGGCATTCTTTTGCTAATATAAAATTCCAAAAAAAATATCTGCAAAATTTCATGTTTGCCTTAAAGCTATTAATTAACATTATTTAAGTTTAGAAATGCGTTCCGCCGGACTGATGACATCAGTCAAACGAATACCAAATTTATCATTTACTACAACCACTTCGCCATGAGCAATTAAAGTACCATTAATCAGTACATCCATTGCTTCACCTGCTAAACGGTCAAGTTCTACCACAGAGCCCTGGTTTAATTTTAGAAGATTCCTGATATTAATCTTAGTACGTCCAATTTCCATTGAAATCTCAACCGGTACATCAAGAATCACATCAAGATTAACTTCTCCATCAGCATCAGCATTGGCATCATTTTCTAAATTATCAAAACCAGCAGTTTCTGCATCAGCCTGCTCATCCATGGCTTCTGCCCATGGATCTTCTTCAGCTTCTAAATTGTCTGTTTCATCACTCATTGTTCTGTTTCCAAATTAATTTATATTGGTAAAAAATAGTCCAGTTTGATTTAAGAGCCTTCAGCCAAAGCTTGTTTGATAAGAGCCGGCAGCCAAATTAAGAGCCATCAAGTATTTGGATTAGCTAAGTTTTTTGGATTAGCTAAGGTATTTGCATTGCTTTCAATATCATCTGTATCTGATTGTTCATTACCATCATCAAGAAAAGGAATTCCTGTTTCAAGGTGATTCCTTCTTTCAATTTTACTAGAGATTTTCACCGAATAGTGTGAATTATGAGTACCATATTTAGCTTTAAAAACTGGAATATCTGCGGCATAGACATTGACTTCATCTTCCAGGTCAACAGGTATAATATCCCCTTCTCTGAGGTTCATCACCTCTCGCAGAGACAGTGTTTTATTAACCAATATGGAAGAGAGCTCAATTTCTGCCGTTTTAATTTCATCACTCAGTGCCAGACTCCAGCGATCATCCACATCACTTTTATCACTTTGTATTCCGGCATCAAGCAATTCACGGATAGGTTCCAGCATAGAATAGGGCATGGTAATGTGAATATTTCCCCCTCCCCCTTCCAATTCTACGTGCAGACTACTCACCACAATCACTTCTGAAGGGCTGACAATATTAGCAAACTGCGGATTAACCTCACGACTGGTAAATTCAAACTCCATGGGTAAAACAGGTTCCCAGGCTTTAGCTAAATCAACAAAGCAAATTTCCATAAACATGTGAATAACACGTTGTTCAGTTGGAGTAAATTCACGCCCTTCAATTTTTGCATGAAATTTTCCTTCTCCGCCAAAATAATTATCCACTAAAATAAACACTAAAGTGGGTTCAATAACCAGTAAGGCTGTTCCCTTCAGAGGTTTCATTTTTATCAGGTTCAAACTGGTTGGCACAAATAAAGTATGAACATATTCTCCAAACTTCATTGTCTGGATACCGCCTACTGAAATTTCAGTTGAGCGGCGTAACATATTAAACATACTAATACGAAGATAACGGGCAAAACGTTCATTGACCATTTCCAGAGTCGGCATTCGACCACGAACAATACGATCTTCACCA
>DAOVUE010000043.1 GCA_030632745.1 Pseudomonadota bacterium
ATCAGCGACCCATTGTTGTGATTCGCCATCGGGTCCCATCAGGTAAGGATTCTCAATATGCTGTTGAATAAAGTGTGCCATTGGATTAGTCGCGCTTATATTGACGGCATATTTGGCAGGAATCGCATCCGACAAGCTGTGAATGCGATGTAAATGTGCATCCACAGTTAATACTGTATCGTAATAGTCTGCCAGTAGTTTTCCAATCACTTTCTGGCTGACCACTTCGCCTGCATGAAAGGCTTTATCCTGTCGCATATAGCAAAGATAGGGAGCAACCAGTGAAACACTCTGTGCACCGAGATCTCGCGCACCTGCAGCAGCAAGAATTAATTCTATTAATTTATCATTAGGTCTGTCCAGGCTGCAATAAAAGATAACCTGAGCCGGCAGACTTTCCGGCAGCTGTAATCTACTTTCCGCATCGGGAAAATGATGCAGCCTGAGTGTTGTGTAGGGAAATCCTGCAGCTGAGGCAAACTGTTGTGCCTGAGTGGCATAAACCGGGAAACCGATAACCAGGCTGTGTTGTGAATCCTTTTTTTCAATTTTCATTGTTTTTCACCAATGCTGTAGCCGGAATCTTTAGCCGCCAGAGTTCTGGCAAACTGAAAATCTGCATTAAATTCAGCATAAATGGTATAAAGAGGCTCATTTGTATCAACCCGATCATTGAGTTTTTTATGCAGATCGATACCTGCCGCCTTGTCCATAGGGGCACCGGCCATGCGGGCAATATGAGCAATTTGAAAGTTATCAATGACAGTCACATAACCTGCTGCAGGAGCCCGTACCTGATACTGAAATTGTGCCGGCCTGGTCGGAACAGGCTGATTACCCTGAAGTGCAATAATAGCTTCCATTTTTTTCAGTGCCCGGCCGGATTCAAGCAGGTCTCTTGCCAGATAATAGCCTTGTCCGCCTCTGACATCAGGGTCGAATTCCAGGATTCGACCTGCCATTTGCAGCGATTTTTCCTTTAAATCCACAGGAGCCTGCGGATTGTTTTGCAGAATCTGCATCACATCTCTTGCTTCCAGTAATGGACCAATACCATTGCCGACGGGTTGGCGGCCATCAGTGATAATCACTTCCAGTTCCAGATTAGTTTGATCGCCAATATACTCAAATAATTTGCGTAGTTTGAGTGCTTCGGTCTGGCTATGCACTTTGGCTGTAGGGCCCATGGGAATATCAATTAATAAATGAGTGGCACCGGCAGCAATTTTTTTAGATAAAATGGAAGCAATCATCTGACCTTTTGAATCCAATGCCAGTGGTCGTTCCACTGAGATCAAAATATCATCAACCGGTGCCAGATTTGCAGTACCTCCCCAGGCAATAAAACCACGTTGATGCTGAGCGATAGAATGTAATTCTTCCTGTTTCAGATTGACCTTTGCCAGCACTTCCATGGTATCTGCGGTGCCGGAAGGTGAAGTAATGGCCCGGCTGGAAGTCTTGGGCATCAGCATCCCGTGAGCTGCAACAATAGGTACAATTAACATGGTTGTGCGATTACCGGGAATGCCACCAATACAATGTTTATCAACCACCATGGGTTCACCCCAGTCGAGGGTTTTTCCTGTCTCCACCATAGCCTCGGTCAGATAGAGCATTTCATCCCTTTCCAGTCCTCCTTCGGCACAACCCACAAGAAATGCCGTTATCTCTATTTTGGAATAACGGTTATTGACAATATCTTCACATATATTCAGGAAGTCATTTTTCCCCAGTTTATTCCCGGCAATCTTTGCATGTACCAGGCGTAATGAAGAGGGAGGGGTGGCATGATTAACATGAACTATACAGTTTTCTGTACCGTTAAATTGTGAAAAAGTTTGTTCACTCAAGCCCAGTTCATCAGTAGCAATAATCCTTTCATCATCAACAATGTTAAGCACAGCAATAACAGAGGTTGTTCCTGCGCCGTCACTGATCTCTATTTTGTTTAGTGCCTGAAAACCTTCACTGTGATACAGTGGACAATCACGGTGTAAGTATGCAACGTTTTCCTTATACGTGTCGATGGCAACTTTTCGAAGCTTTAGAGTTTTCATATCTTGAGAAGTTATCTGTTTTGCTCACATTTTAATACCTGAATATGTGTATGAAGCCTGTCAATTTCCTGTTTTAAATCAAGTACCATAGCGGCTCCGGCCAGATTGATCCCCAGATCATGCTGCAGATGTTTTACCGCCAGCGCCTGTTTTAAACAAACTGCAGAAAAATGATAATGAATGCTGTCCTTTATTAATGGATCAATAATACCTTCATCAACAAGTTCCAGAACCCATTCAGCATGTACATTGCAGGCCCTGCTTAATTCTACCAGGGTTAAAGACAGTTGATCGTCAAACACAACAGCCTCAATTATTTGTGTCGTCATTGTTTATACTCCCAGTTTTTCGCGTGGATTAAAGTTGAGTTCCTGTTCCATTTTCTGATACAACTCTCTGGCTTGTTCAGTGTCTCCCGGCGGCAGAGCGATTCTTAGTACCACATATAAATCACCCGGCGTTTTGGCGGGGATGCCCCGACCTTTTAAGCGTAGTTTACGTCCTGATTTTGATTCCGGGGGTATCGTTAAATCAATATTAGCAGCAGGAGTCGGCACTTTTATTTTTGCACCCAGAATCGCTTCCCAGGGTGCAATAGGCAGTTCAAGATAAACATCACTGCCTTCAACTTTGTAGATAGAATGTGGATTAAACTCGATTTCCAGATAGAGATCTCCTGCTTTTCCAGCACTTATACCAGAAGAGCCCATACCGACAGAGCCCTGACCCGCCAGACGAATTTTTTGTCCCTGACGAACACCCTTTGGAATACGTACGTTGAGTGTTCTGTCTTTGGTGATGATATGGCCTTGCGGATCAACATCCGGTACTTTTAATGTGATGGAACGGGTAGTACCCTGATAGCTGTCTTCCAGATCAATAAAAATTTTAGCATGATGATCCTGGCTTGGTGTCTGTCTCTGGTGATTAAAGTTTGAACCGCTTTGCTGATTAACATCAGCTTCAAATTGGCGGCCAAACAGATTTTCAAAAAAATCACTATAGCGTGAGGCATTTTCATTAGTGAAACCACCACCACTAAATTCAAAACCGGCATCCCAGTCAGGGGGGGGAGTAAAATTCTGGCCAGCTTGATAATTGGCTCCCAATTGATCATAAGCTGCACGTTTTTCAGGATCTTTTAATACTTCATACGCTTCGCCCATTTCTTTGAACTTAATTTCAGCATCTGCTTCACTGCTCACATCAGGATGATACTTTCTTGCCAGCTTTCGATAAGCTATTTTAATTTCTTTTTGTGTTGCATCTTTTGCAACACCAAGAAGCTGGTAATAATCTTTATATTCCATTAGTTATTCTCGCTACGCCCATTAGGAAGTGCCCTTGGGGTACAATCCAATTGAAGTTTTTAGGTTAATAAGTTATAAGAGCCGTCAGCCAAATGAAATTTTCCGCTGTCATTTTGCTAACATTCTCTTTATATAAAAAGAAAAGAAAATATGACAGTGGTCGCTTTTTATTCGCTCAAGGCTGCCCATGTTAGATAAGAGCTATAATATAACAATATTTAACAAGAAATAAACTAATAAGAGCTAAGTCCTTTTAGTTTATTTAAAAATAGAGTCTAATGATTCTAAACGTTATTTTATATTTTATATCCGGTTACTTCTTTAATAAATTTTAAATCTGTACGTAAATAATTTTATTTGTCATGGTGTAACTATCCCGAAGTCACTTGAACCCATCAACGATTAATTTGTATATTTTCCTAAACCGTTACCTTAAACAAACTAAGGTTGATCTGGTTTAAATCGCAGGACAATGTGATGGAATGTTAAAAAATAATTGAAGTGGTAGAGTAATGGGATTGGTCGCGGTGAAATTCCCGTGGAAAAACATAGAAAAATATTGGATGGGGAAATCAGTTTATAAATTAATATTCAACTATTTTTGAAATTGAATCAATGGGATTTAAAGAATTATATTATTTTTGGGAAATATATTTGTAAAATAAGTAAATGGCGCGCCCGAGACGATTCGAACGTCCGACCTTTGGCTTCGGAGACCAACACTCTATCCAACTGAGCTACGGGCGCATAAACTTTTTTTACTTAAATACTGACTTTTGCCCACTGAGCCCAGGTGGAGAGTGTTTTTTGCCTTCGGAGGGCGACATTCTATCCAGCTGATGCTGCAGGCGCATTGCTGGTGTTGGACTATACACTATTTACGCTGAATTTAAAATAATTTGCATAGACTTATAATGCTGTGCAGTTTTTATTTTTGTGGAATTATATGCTGAATTAGTGAGTTTTGTATAAAATTTACTAGAAAATAACGATTTCTGTTGATGTTTTAATAGAAAATCACTAAAATCGCGTGTAATTTTCTAAGCATATCAGCAATGAGTATCTTTCTGCTGAGACGAATTCCGTTTTTAAAGTGTTTGATGCTAATATAATTAGTATAGGGCTTTATTTACTATTGGAAAAGGGTATTAGACCCCGTATACAAACCAATTTTTTATATTGATTAACAAGAGCCCTCAGCTAACGTGAAATGAATCGCTGTCTTATATGAGAACATAAATTCTCATATAAGACAGCGGCATTTTATGTTCTATGAGAGTTTAACCAGAGTACTATTATGGCTGATTTAAGCAAATACCGTAACATAGGCATATTCGCACACGTTGATGCGGGTAAAACCACCATCACTGAGCGTATTTTGAATCTGACGGGTAAGACCCATAAGATTGGTGATGTTCATGATGGTGAGGCAACCACTGACTTTATGGATCAGGAGCAGGAGCGTGGTATTACCATTCAGTCTGCTGCAACTTCCTGTGAGTGGGATGGCCACCGCATGAATATTATTGACACACCGGGACACGTTGATTTTACTATTGAAGTGTATCGTTCTCTGAAAGTATTAGATGGCGGTATCGGTGTTTTCTGTGGTTCGGGTGGTGTTGAGCCGCAGTCAGAAACCAACTGGCGTTATGCCAATGAATCGGGTGTTGCCCGGGTTATTTTTGTTAACAAACTGGATCGTCTGGGTGCAGATTTTTACCGCGTTGTTGATCAGATTGAAAATGTATTAAAAGCCCATCCTATGGTAATGACATTGCCTATTGGTACGGAAGATGATTTCTCTGGTGTGGTTGATTTATTAACCCGTAAAGCATGGGTGTGGGATGATTCTAATGATCCTTCTAACTATGAACTGCAGGATGTGCCTGCTGATATGGTTGATAAAGTTGAAGAGTACCGTGAACAATTAATTGAACTGGCTCTTGAGCAGGATGATGATCTGATGGAAGCCTATTTAGAAGGTGAACAACCTTCTATTGATGATATTAAGCGTTGTATTCGTAAGGGTACGATTGCTCTGGACTTCTTCCCGACTCTTTGTGGTTCTGCGTTTAAGAATAAGGGTATTCAGCCTGCATTGAATGCTGTGGTTGATTATTTGCCTAACCCGACCGAAGTCAAGCCTCAGCCTGAAGTTGATTTAGATGGTAATGAAACGGGTGAATACGCTATTGTTGATCCAGACAGGCCAGTTCGTGCTTTAGCATTTAAAATCATGGATGACCGTTTTGGTGCTTTAACCTTTATGCGTATTTATTCAGGCCACATTGATAAAGGTACAACTTTATTAAATACCTTTACTGGAAAAACAGAACGCATTGGTCGTATTGTGGAAATGCATGCGGAATCTCGTGAAGAACTGGATTCCTGTCAGGCGGGTGATATTGTTGCCTTTGTTGGTTTAAAAAATACCCAGACCGGTCACACTTTATGTGATGTAAAAGAACCTGCAACACTGGAGCCTATGGTATTCCCTGATCCCGTTATCTCAATTGCTATTAATCCAAAGGATAAGGGCGGTTCTGAAAAAATGGGTATTGCTCTGAACAAGATGGTTAGAGAAGATCCTTCTTTCCATGTTGAAACAGACGAAGAAAGTGGTGAAACCATTCTGAAGGGAATGGGTGAGTTACATCTGGATATTAAGATTGATATTCTTAAGCGTACTCATGGTGTAGATGTTGAAGTGGGTAAACCTCAGGTTGCCTATCGTGAGTCAATCACAAAAGCAATTGAAGACTCTTATACGCATAAGAAACAATCAGGTGGTTCAGGTCAGTTTGGTCGTATTGACTATACTATTCAACCGGGTGAGCCTAATAGCGGTTATACCTTTGAGTCAAGCGTTACCGGTGGTAATGTTCCCAGTGAATACTGGAATGCGATTGAAAAAGCCTTTGGCAGAATGATGGCAGAAGGTGTTCTGGCAGGATTCCCAGTGGTTGATGTTGCTGTCAACTTACAGGATGGTGCATACCATGCGGTGGATTCATCTGCTATGGCGTTTGAATTAGCAGCCAATGGTGCTTATCGTCAGTCTATGCCCAAAGCAGGACCTCAGTTGCTTGAACCTATTATGAAAGTGGATGTATTCACACCGGAAGCTCACGTGGGAGATTGTATTGGTGATTTGAATCGTCGTCGCGGCATGATTAAAGACCAGGAATCGACTCCAACAGGTGTTCGTATTAAAGCGGACGTTCCTTTGAGTGAAATGTTTGGTTATATTGGTGATCTGCGTACTATGACTTCCGGTCGTGGTCAGTTCTCCATGGAGTTTTCTCACTATAGCGCATGTCCTAAGAATGTGGCTGAAGAAGTGATTAAAGAAACCAGAGAGCGTAAGGAAGCTAAGAAGAAGAAGTAATTTTTTTTTATCTGTCTGAAAAAAGGCCGGTCATTGACTGGCCTTTTTTGTTTGTCAGCAAAGCTGGCTATTATTTATAAATGGAGTATAAAATGAAGTATCTATTTACACTTATTGCGCTAATCTCAATATTGGTTTCGGGAGCAAGCTTAGCAGAAAACACTTCCACGCTTGAGCAAATAAAAAAATCTGAAACCATACGTATCGGATATCGTGAAAATGAACCTCCAATGTCATTTTTAAATAAAGATAAACAGCCTATTGGATATTCCATTGAACTTTGTCTGCGTATAGCGGAAGAAGTCAAAAGCAAACTAAAGAATCCTAATATTGCTGTTAAATATGTACCTGTTACCTCATCTAACCGTTTTGAAGCACTAACAAATAATTCAATTGATATACTATGCGGTTCAACAACAAAAACACTTTCACGTGCAGAAATAGTTGATTTTACGCAACTCTCATTTGTTACAGGTGCTTCTTTGCTTAGCCTGGAAGCGAAAAAAGTAGATGGAATTTCAGATCTTCAGGGTAAAAAAGTGGCCGTGGTGAAAGATACTACTACGATAACTACGTTAACAAAGGCGTTGAAGAAAGCGGACATCAATGCAGAAATTGTCCCGGTAAATTCTGCTGCTGAGGGTATCAATGCAGTTGTCAAGGGCTTAGTCGATGCTTTCTCATCTGATCAGGTGGTGTTAATTGGCCTTGCTATTACGCATGAAGATCCAAAGCAGTTTTCAATTGCGAAAGAACTTTTTTCTTATGAGCCTTTTGCTCTCGCAGTCAGACAAAACGACTCTGAATTTCGACTGATCGCTGATCGAGTGTTGTCAGAATTAAACCGTAGTGGAAAAATCAGATCTCTCTATGCACGCTGGTTTGGACAGTTTACCAAAGAAGTTCCTACATTGCTTGAAGCCATGTATATTTTGAATTCAACTTCTGAGTAGTGACAACATTTATAGTTTGTCTGATGAGCTGGTGCTAATGGACTGTCGTGAAGGCTGTGGAGCTTGCTGTATTTCACCTTCTATTGCTACAGCAATTCCCGGAATGCCGTCAGGTAAACCTGCCGGTATTCGTTGTATTCAACTGGATGAAGCCAACTTATGCAAAATTTTTGGTCAATCATCCAGACCTGATGTCTGCTCAAAGTTTAAAGCCAGTGAAGAATTTTGTGGTGCTTCCAATGAATTTGCATTACAGCGTTTAACTCTATTAGAGCAGCAAAGCCGGCCTTGAAAAAGTATAATCCTAAATAACTCAGTTGGATCGTAGCGTGAATGACTAAGGTGCTGTAGATTAAGGGTTTTACTGATTATTTTGGATTTATTCATACCCCGAGGGCACCTGGTAGTCACTCTATGGGTGAATTCAAAATATTTAGAAAATCCTTAAGATGCAGTGGCTTAGGCATTCAAAGTAGATTTAACTGAGTTATTTAGGATAATATATCCCTATTGATCTAATTACTTTATAATGCTCTCCATTTTACAAAAAAGAAACCCCCCTCAGTCCCCCTTTACCCATACGGGCACCGAGGTAAAAAAGGGGGAAGCTAAGAGCAGTTTTGAAAGTACCTCAATAC
>DAOVUE010000319.1 GCA_030632745.1 Pseudomonadota bacterium
ATAATTTTATATTGTCCATATTAAAGAAGAACAATATATAATAATTTTAATGACCAGTTGTTAATTTAATACAAAGTGAACCATAAAAACTCATAATCTGACGTGTTAACCACGTTCTTTTTTATGTGCCTAGTTAGTTAGTAGTGGATATTAAATTAAAAACAGGCAAATGTATATAGAGTTATTACTTATTTTAATACATAAAAATATAATTATAAGCTAATTATTATTAAGTAATATACCAAAATGAATCACAAAACAGTATGATTGTTTTTCCAGGAAGTATCCGGAAATATTTTGTAAATTGCCTAGGAGTTCATACCATGCCCTGTTTAATTGTAAAAACAAGCCAAATCATTAACGATGCGGAAAAGAATAATATTTGTTTATCACTATCAAAATTAACAGCAGAACTTCTGGCAAAGCCGGAAAGCTATGTCATGATACTTTTTGAAGATAAGACCACCATGAGCATGTCAGGTTCAATAAAAGCAAGTGCTTATATTGAATTAAAAAGCATTAATCTGGCAGAAGATCAAACCTCATTGCTCTCTGAAAAAATATGTCAACAGGTGAGCGAGACATTAAAAATCCCTACTGATCGGATTTATATTGAATTCACTAATATTCAAAGGCATCTTTGGGGTTGGGATAAGAAAACATTTTAGGTTAAAATAATGTTTTTGCACTAAAGCAATTTATTATCTTTTTTTATTTATTTGAGAATAATCAACAATGCGTACATCACAGTATTTTATCCCCACACTTAAAGAATCCCCTGCTGATGCAGCCATTATCAGCCATCAGCTCATGCTTCGAGCCGGTATGATCAGAAAACTGGCATCCGGCTTATACTCCTGGCTGCCGCTGGGCTTACGGGTTTTACGTAAAGTTGAAGCCATAGTACGTGAAGAAATGAATAATGCCGGTGCTCTGGAATTACTGATGCCTGCAGTGCAGCCTGCTGAATTGTGGCAGGAAACCGGTCGCTGGCAGCAATACGGTCCAGAGCTGTTACGTGTAACTGACCGCCATAAGCGCGAATTCTGCATAGGACCTACCCACGAAGAAGTCATCACCGATCTGGTACGCCATGAATTGAAAAGTTATAAACAATTACCTATTACCCTGTTTCAGATTCAAACTAAATTTCGTGATGAAATTCGTCCCCGTTTTGGAATTATGCGCTCCCGTGAATTTATTATGAAAGATGCTTATTCATTCCACAGTTCACAGCCCTGTTTACAAAAGACCTATGAAATCATGTACGACAGCTATGCACGTATTTTTTCACGTTTAGGACTTAAATTTCGTGCCGTTCAGGCTGATACAGGCTCCATTGGCGGCAATGCTTCACATGAATTTCACGTATTAGCAGATTCTGGAGAGGACGCCATCGCTTTTAGTAATGAAAGCGACTATGCAGCCAATGTCGAATTAGCAGAGGCCGTTACAAATAAACAATGTCCACCTCCTGCACAGCAAGTGACTACTATTGAAACCCCCAATCAACACAGCATTGATGAGGTCAGTCAGTTTTTAAAAGTAGATAGTACAAAAATACTCAAGACTTTATTGGTCAGAGCCAGTGAAGAAACAGATGCTGATATTGTTGCACTGGTACTCAGAGGTGATCATGAACTAAACGAACTCAAGGCTGAAAAATTAGCCCTGGTTGCTGAACCTCTCTGTTTTGCTAACGATGAAGAAATTAAAGCAGCAGCTGCTTGTGGTGCAGGTTCTATTGGTCCTGTTGGGCTTTCTATTCCCATTATAGCCGATCGCAGTGCCTCAGTCTGCAGCGACTTTGTCTGTGGTGCTAATATCAATGGTCAGCATCTATCAGGTGTCAACTGGGATAGAGATATTAAAGCGACTGCTATTGAGGATATTCGTAATGTAATGGATGGTGATCTCAGTGCGGATGGAAAAGGTACTCTCAGCATCAAACGCGGTATCGAAGTCGGTCATATTTTCCAGCTGGGAAAAAAATATTCACAAGCCATGAATGCCAGTGTACTGGATACTAACGGCAAAGCTGAAATTATGAGTATGGGTTGTTATGGTATTGGAATTTCACGTATCGTGGCAGCTGCTATTGAACAAAATCATGATGATAATGGTATTATCTGGCCTGCGGCACTGGCTCCCTTTAAGGTGGGTATAGTGCCTATGAATATGCATAAAAGCGAAAGAGTAAAAGAAGCTGCTGAAAAGTTATATGCGGCTTTAAACAGTGCTGGAATCGAAGTACTTTTTGATGACAGAAAAGAACGTCCCGGTGTTATGTTTGCCAATATGGAGCTGATAGGTATTCCCTACCGCATTGTCATTGGTGAACGCAGCCTGGATAAAGGTGTATTTGAATTTAAAGGACGTACTGATAGTGAAGCACAGGAAATACCTGTAGATGATATTGTTGACTATATTCAGAAATTGTAATTATTTATATGGTTTATTCTTTTGTCTGGTGACTGCATCATTTTCAATTTATGCAGATGATGCTTTGATTGAAGCTGAACAAGCTCAGTATCGAACCCGGGTTGATGCACAACTAAAGCATTTACTTAAACAGGCTGTAGAGGATACATCGGGTTTTACTGATCGATTTGATGCAGAAGTCTGGTTGTTAGATATGTCTACGCGTATGACCAGACAGGTTCCTGATCCTCAGGAACGCATGGAAATATTAAAACATGTCCATCGTGAGGCAAGCCGTGCTGGTTTAAAACCTGAATTAGTTTTATCAATTATTCAGGTTGAAAGTAATTTCAAGCGTTATGCAATTTCTCGTGTAGGAGCTCGAGGTCTAATGCAGATCATGCCTTTCTGGCTAAAGGAAATTGGTCATCCTGACGATAATCTATTTGATATAAAAACCAATTTAAGATTCGGCTGCACTATTTTAAGTTATTACCTGAATATAGAGAAAGGCAATCAATTTCGTGCTTTAGGACGCTATAACGGTAGTCTGGGAAAATCCCGCTATCCCAGAAAAGTCAAAAAAGCCATGCGAAATAGATGGTATGAGCAATAAATAGTGTTTAAATAAAGATTATTTGATACTATTATTACTTGAATTCAGGATTGTCCATTAAGGAAAATATTATGATTACCGTGAATGAAATCATGTCTGCAAAAGTCATAACACTAAAGGCTTCTGACAGCTTGTCAACTGCCCGGAAACTAATGAGAGAAGAAGATATCCGTCATATACCCATAATCGATGAACATCATTTTCCAGTCGGTATTGTTACTCATCGCGATATTCTTAGAGCTCTGGATTCTGAAATTGACAGTAATCATGAGCAATTATCTGAT
>DAOVUE010000100.1 GCA_030632745.1 Pseudomonadota bacterium
AGGATTTTCTGAATATTTTGAATTCACCCATAGAGTGACTACTAGGTGCCCTCAGGGTATGAATAAATCCAACACGTCAGTAAAACCCTTAATCTACAGCACCTTAGTCATTCACGCTACGATCCAACTGAGTTATTTAGGTTTAAATAAGGTTTTTTAATAACTCTTAATAATCATTAATAGCTTTAAATAACGTTAATAATAGTGTTGATGGTGACAATGATAGCGGTGAATTGTTTAATAAATATTTCACTCATCAGCTAAATTGTTTCAAAATGTTTCAAAATTATTTTAAGAATGATATCTCTTGTTACAAAATAGCAGTATCTTATGCTTTAATTATTGCTATACTCTTCTTCTAACCAGGTTAAAATTTATTGACTAATGGCAATAGACAAGATCAGCAAGAGAATATGGAAATAATACAAATATTAGTTGTCGATGATGATAAGGGCTTGCGTGATCTGCTGCAGCGCTATTTAACCGGACAGGGCTTTGAAGTCTTTACGGTTGCTGATGCTGTAGAGATGGATGCTTTTTTTAATAGTCAGACGGTTGATTTATTAATACTGGATCTCATGCTGCCCGGTGAAGATGGTTTGAGTATTGCACGCAGGTTAAGGGCGAATTCTGAACTACCTATTATTATTTTATCTGCTAAAGGTGAAGAAGTAGAAAAAATTATTGGTCTGGAGATGGGGGCGGATGATTATCTTGCCAAGCCGTTTAACCCCAGGGAACTTTTAGCCCGTATTAGAGCCATACTCAGAAGACAAACTAAAGGAAGAACGGGCTCAGAAGGACAGGAAGCACAAAGTCAGATCTCCGAAAGGTCATTAGAAAATAATAAAAAAGACCGTCAGGCGAAAGAAAAACAAAGCAATAGTGATGCGCATGAGATTTATCGCTTTGGTCCTTATGCACTGGATGTGAGTAATTATAGATTTTATTGCAATGAACAGAAAATTTCTCTAACCGCAGGTGAGTTTAGTCTATTGCATATTTTTGTAACGCATGCAAATCGAGTATTAAGCAGAGATCAATTAATGGATTTAATGAAAGGTTATGATCGTTCACCATTTGATCGTAGTATCGATATTCGTGTGACCCGGTTACGAAAAAAAATAGAGTCTGATCCCAAAGACCCGCAATATATTCGAACCATCTGGGGAACGGGTTATTTATTCAGTTTAGATGCTGAAAACTAACAGGCCGGGAGAAGCACATAGAGAAAGATCTTAGAATGTATAATCGTTTTTGTCGATATTCCTCTACTCTAGGAGCTTGTCCGAGAATAGAAATCCTACTGCGGAAAAGCTGGTTTGGCCAGATTTCACCATCATTTTCATTAAATAGCGCAACTATTCGCCTAAAATGATAGCAAAATCTGACTCAAAACAGCTTTCCCTCGCTACGGTGTCCATTCTCGGACAGGCTCCTGGAGCGGCTTGTATCATTAATTAACAGGTGTTATTTCTATGCTTAAAAAAAAGTGGGTTTTCTTTATCCCCGTTATTATAGCTATTGCTGTACTGCTGGTGCTGAAACAGAACAAACAGGAACCCGTTAGAAATCAGGCTCAGGAGCGGGTAACACACGTACGGATAATTTCTGTTCCCGGTGTTTCAGTGATTCCCACAACCATTGGTTATGGAACAGTACAACCCTCCAGTAACTGGAGAGCCATTTCTCAGGTTAAGGGGAGAGTGATACATAAAGATTCTAAACTTAAAAAAGGCAGTATTTTAAACGCAGGAACGCTGCTGATTAAAATCGATCCCACTGACTATCAGCTGAGTATGGCACAAACTCAGGCTGACATAGCGGCTATAGAAGCACAATTATCTGAACTTAAAATAAAAGAGGAAAATACGCGTTTATCTCTTGAAATTGAACAGCGTTCATTGAAATTAATAGAAAAAGAATTACAACGACTTAAAAAACTGGTTAAAAAAGGTGGAGTCAGTTTTTCTGATGTAGAAAAACAGGAACGCAGTTTATTAGGACAACAGCAAGTAGTACAAAATCAGCATAATACCTTAAATCTGCTGCCGACTCAGAAAGCCTTACTGGAAGCCCAGTTATTGCGTCAGCAAACACAGATACAAAGCCTGCAGCGTGATTTAGCCAATACTCAAATCACTTTGCCCTTCTCCGGCCGGATAGCTGAAGTTAATATTGAAGAAAATCAATATATACGTGAAGGTGAAGTATTAATCACCGTTGATTCTCTTGACAAAGCAGAAGTTGAAGTACAGCTGCCGCTTAGTGATTTACAATCCATTATGCATTCAGAAGTGATTATTAACGCCACAAAAAAATTGCAGCATAACCATGATATTCAGGCTGAAGTGCTGCTTAAAATGGGAGATAATATTATTAGCTGGCCGGCGCAGTTTGCACGCCTCAGTGACAGACTGGATCCTAAAACACGTACCCTTGGAGTTATTGTTGAAGTGGATCAGCCCTATGCTAATATTCAACCCGGAGTTCGCCCCCCGTTGATCAAGGGACTGTTTGTAAAAGTTAAATTAACAGGGAAAATGCTGGAAAATAGTATTATTGTACCCAATTCTGCTCTACAGCCCAGTACTAAGGATATTAATCAAAAAGTAGTGTATCTGATTAATCAGCAGGGGAGGCTGGAAATTCGTCCGGTAAGTATCAAAATAACTCAGGATGAATACAGTATTCTCAATAACAAAAAAGATAACATTGGACTGGATGAGGGTGAACAATTAGTCATCTCTGAGCTGCTGCCGGCAATTGAAAATATGCTGCTGAGCAGCGAACAGGATGAATTGTTCAGCCAGCATATTATCCAGCAGGCGACACAGACTAATGATTGAATATTTTACCCGTCATGCGACGGCAGCCAACCTGCTGATGTTTTTACTGATAGTGCTTGGTTTGATGGCCTTGCCAAAATTACAGCGTGAAACTTTTCCGGATTTTGCGGCAAAAGAGATAGAGATCCGCATTGCTTATCCCGGAGCCAGCAGTGCTGATGTCGAAGATTCCATTTGCCAGCGGGTAGAAGCTGCTCTTGACATTGTGAGCGACGTTGAAGAAGTTCGCTGTATTGCACAGGAAAATGTAGGAATTACGATTGTTGAGATGGTCGAAGATGGTGATATTGTACGCTTTATGGATGATATCAAAACAGAAATTGAAGCCATTGATAATTTTCCCGATGATGTTGAACTGCCAATCATTAAAGAATTAGGGCGAACGGATAAAGTAGTCTCTATTGCTGTCACAGGCCCTATGTCTGTCAGTGACTTAAAGCTCTATGCCGAGCAGGTTAAAGCACGTATGCAGCGCCTGAGTGATATTAAACAGGTTAATGTTTTAGGTTTTTCTGAACACCAGCTGCGTATTGCTGTGCCCGAACAAATCCTGCGAAAATACCAGCTGACGATGGCTGATATCAGTAGTTATGTCAGTCGACAAAGTATAGATCTCCCCGCTGGAAATTTAAAAACACGAGATCAGGAGTTACTGATCCGCTTTACCGATCAACGCCGCAACATCAGTGAATTAGAAGACTTGCTGGTGGTCAGCTCTATTTCAGGTGCAGAAATCCGCCTGGGTGATATTGCCAGAATTACGGATCGTTTTGAACTTGATGAAGATAAAATAATTTTTAATGGTCAACGGGCAGCGGTTTTAGAAATTATTAAAAACAAGCAGCAAGACACATTAGTTGTGCATAAAAAAGTCACCGACTTTATAGAAAAAGAGCAAAGTGCGGCAGCCCCCGGAGTAAAATTCAGTATTACAGAAGATCGCTCATCTAACGTTAAAGATCGCCTGAGTCTGTTAATGAAAAATGGTTTACAGGGACTTGTTTTAGTTTATGTCGTGCTGTTGTTCTTTTTCCCTGCCCGTTTTGCTTTTTGGGTTGTAATGGGGCTGCCGGCCTCCTTTTTAGGTGCATTATTTCTGATGCAGCTGCTGGGCCTGACGATTAATATGATTACCATGGTTGCACTATTAATTGCCATCGGTTTATTAATGGACGATGCCATTGTTATTGCAGAGAATATTGCTGCTCATCTGAGTCAGGGAAAAACGCCATTAAATGCTGCCATTGATGGTACAAAACAGGTTTCTCCAGGTGTTTTATCTTCTTTTTTAACGACTATTTCTGTCTTTGCTCCGCTCGCCTTTTTATCTGGAAAAATGGGACAGGTATTGCAATTTATACCGATGGTGCTGATTTTAGTTTTGGCGGTGAGTTTAATTGAAGCCTTTTTAATTTTACCGCATCATCTTGCTCATGCACTTAAACACCATCAGCAAAAGTCCCGGGGTGTGATAGCGCGTTTACGTAACGGCTTTGACGCTAGACTGGAATACTTTCGTGAAAAAACCCTTGGTAAGGCTATCGGTTTTGTTATCGGCAAACCTTATTTATTTATTGGACTGGTAGTAGGCTTATTTATTATCAGCATTGCAATGCCGATTTCCGGGAAGCTTAAATTTAAGCCCTTCCCTGATATCGAAGGTGATGTCATAGAGGCACGACTTTTATTACCCCAGGGAACTCCTTTATGGCGTACTGAAGCGATCATTACTCAGATTGATGAGGCTTTAAAAAAAGTGGATAAACACTTTTCACCGCTGCAGAAATCAGCTGAAAAAAAATTAGTTGAAAATATTAAAATCCGCTATAACATCAATAGGGATGCCAATGAAAGCGGCGCTCATCTTGCTACGGTTATTGTTGATCTGGTGACTGCTGAACAACGTAGCGGAAGTCTGGATGATATTATTGCCATGTGGCGCAAAGAAGTGGGAGTCATCCCTGACATACAATCACTAACGTTTAAAGAACCCGTGATTGGCCCCGGAGGTCTGGCGTTAGAAATCCGCCTTTATGGTTCTGAATTAGAGCAGTTAAAACAAGCCTCTCTGGAATTGCAGGACTGGTTGAGCAATTACAAGGGGGTTCTTGATTTATCAGATTCACTACGTTCAGGTAAGATTGAGTTACGTCTGCGTCTTCGCCCGGGAACATTAAGCATGGGTATTGATGCCAGTACCATAGCTACCCAGTTAAGAAGTGCATTTTTCGGCACTACGGCTCAGGAAATTCAATTAGGCAGAGAGAGCTATGAAATAGATGTTCGTCTGCAGGATGCTGATAAGTCAACTCTGGCTGATTTACAGAACTTTCGTATTAATACCATTGATGGAGCACAGATCCCTCTGGCTGCACTGGTTAATATTGAGCGCGGCAGAGGCTTTTCTCGTATTGAACGCATTAATGGCCAGCGCAGTGTGACGATTATTGGTGATATTGATCCCCGTTTTGCCAATTCACGGGAAATTATCAGTCATACTCAAAAAGAATTCCTACCGCAACTACTTAAAAAATATCCTGGTATTAATGCGGGTATAGAAGGAGAATCTAAGGACTCCTCTAAAACAGCCACTTCAATGATGCGTGGTTTTAGTCTGGGTTTAATTGGTATTTTTATTCTTCTGAGTTTTCAGTTTAAAAGTTATAAAGAGCCTATAGTGGTTATGTCTATTATACCCTTAGCATTGATCGGAGTTATTTGGGGACATCTATTAATGGGACTTAATCTAACCATGCCGGGGGTTATTGGTTTTGCTTCACTATCAGGAATTGTAGTCAATGACTCAATATTACTGGTTGAGTTTTTAAAATTAAAACTTAGACAGGGTATGAGTATTACAGATGCAGCAATCAGTGCGAGTAAAGCCCGTTTCAGAGCTGTACTGATTACCTCTGTAACCACTATTGCCGGCCTGTTTCCCTTATTATTAGAAAAAAGTATGCAGGCTCAAATATTAATTCCCCTGGCCACCAGTATTATTTTCGGCTTGTTTGCGACAACCTTTCTGGTGTTACTGGTGGTACCTGCCTTATATAGTATTATAGGAAAGAAGAATTAAGGCTCTTCATATTTATTGCGTACTTTTGGTCTTCTTTACAACCTTAACGGACATTTATGGGGCGAAATATCAAGAGCAAAAATGACAATACATCTAAAAATTCAAGTAAAAAACGTAAATATAGAATAAAAATGTTGATAGGAATCCTACTTATTAGATGTATTACTCATTGTAATACATCTGAAGTTATGTAATACTTTGTGTAATACATAAAATGCAAAAGGTGGGTAGCATGGGAACACGTTCAGTACGTTTAGATAATGAAGCAGAGGACGTATTATCTGAAATATTAAAAAGAACAGGGATGTCAATTTCTGATGCAATAAAACAAGGATTGATTGCTTATCGAGAAAAAGC